>DASTFP010000021.1:0-3573 GCA_035719865.1 Terrimicrobiaceae bacterium
CCTCTCCTTCCGCCGGATTTTGCCACCGCGGCCTTGCGCGCCAACTGCCGGGCAAGCAGGAAATCGGGATGGGTCTTGAGCAGGCTGTGCAGAAGCTGGATCGCATAACCATAGTTCCGAAGCTCGATAGCGCTGATCGCCTTCAACCAGGTTGCCCTCTGGCTCTCCGGCAGATCTTTTTCGGATTTTACGGCCATTGAATAAGATGAACTATTCGAGACTTGCTTCAATACCCTTTCGAGGCGCAATGCCGGTCCACCTAGTTTCCCGGAGAAGGTGATGATTGCGCTGGCCGATTGGTGCTTCTGCTGGCTGATGCTTCATTTGACGTGGAAACTGCCGAAGCCGGCGTGGGCTTTCTCCCCGTCTCTCGCTGCGGTGTTTTGTCGCGTTTCGAAAGTACTGATCCGACAAAGAGGGCCAAGGCATTCCATTCGGTCTTCACTCCTTCGGAAAACCTTGAAGGACCATGCTCGAAAAGAACAACAAACGCGAAGGTAAAGGCCGCGAGCAAAGCCAGCCGGAATACACCGGAGAGCAAACTCCTCATGGCAGGAAACTGACGGCAATCTCAAAACCGCGTCGCAATGATGAGCCCGAAGGGACGGTTTGAATACCGATCTTCTGATCGAATGGCCGGGGGGGATTGCTGTCCGGCAATCCCCAGCAAGGCTCGACACAGATAAAGTTCTCGCTGTCGCTCCAGACGGTGAGAAAGGGCACTTCGGAAAAATCGAAAGTCATCAAATGGCCCAGATTAGTGTCCTCGAGAGCAAAGACGCGGCGGGGAACTCCCTGCAAATCGATCAAATAGGAATCGGGAAGTTTCGCCTTGTCGAAGGGCATCTCTCCCCCCGCGAAAATGACTTCCTCAGTGAGCCCGTCGAGAAAATTTCCCGGCGCATAATGACGCACATAAGTCCCCTCCGGAAAGAGCAATTTGCAATCGCGAACGGAGGAAACGGCAAAGCCAGGGTGCAACCCAAAACTCACGTGAGCGTCGAGTTCGGGCTCTTCGTTCACAAAAAGGAACTCCACGCGCAAGCCATCCTCCGACAAGGCATAGCTCAACTCCAGGGAGACCTTCAGCGGATAGGCGTCCGGGGGAACACGGTCAGCGGGCACCCGATAAATCAAGGCCCGGTCAGTCACTCGGGGCGGATCGAACGCGAAGTGCCGGAGAAACCCATGGTTTCCTCCCCGAATCACCGAACCGCGATAGATCGACTGTTCCTTCCAAAGACGATGCAGGAAGTAGCCCATCACCGTGGCATGGTTCGCCCAGCCTGAAGTTGGCGCGCTCGTCTCCCCGTCCCGGTAAAGGAAACCGTGCCAGTTTCCTGCGGAGTCTTGTCTGGCGAGCGAGATCAGCTCCGCACCGGTGCGATTCACCATGATGCGAGTCTCGGGTGTTTCCAGAACGTCCAACGTGATGCCATCCTTCTCAAGAATCCGGGATTGGGCCATGGCTCAGATGAGAGCAGATTTCTTGCAGCAGTTCAAATTTTCCCTCCATATTTGCGTGTGCGCCTTGCCGGTCAGGTCCTGAAAAGAATGAAAGCCCTCGGCCTCCGCCGGGAGCATCTCGAGGAGACCTTCACACGATCCAGCGGGCCGGGCGGCCAGAACGTCAACAAGGTTAGTTCGGCAGCAACGATTCGTCACCTTCCGAGCGGGCTGACGGTCACCGCATCCGACAGCCGTTCGCAGGCCTTCAATCGACAACTTGCTCTTGAACGCCTGGTGGCTGCCCTCGAAGCCCGGCGCGTCGAAGAAGAACGGTCCGGCCGTGCCGCGCTTTCCAAGCTTCGCCGCCAGCGGGCTCGCCGTTCCCGAGCCAGCACCGCCAGGCTGGTCGAGGAAAAACGCCTCCGCGCCCAGACCAAACGCCTTCGACAGAAGGTCGACTCTTGAGAATGCTTTCGGGGGTCCGCGCCCAGTTGCCGCGGCTGGTCGGCTGAATCCTCATCGCTACCAATCGGCGGGAAAATTGGCTTTCGGTAAGGCTCTTATCACGCATAGATTCAAGCTGCGTGATGGATCTTCTCACCTGTGATCTTCCTGGGATTCCGAAATTCCGCACCGGCAAAGTGCGTGAAGTCTTTGATCTTGGCGAAAATCTTCTGATTGTCGCAACTGACCGCATCTCCGCCTTCGATTGCATCCTGCCCAACGCGATACCTCACAAGGGCGAAGTTCTCAGCCAGATTTCGGCGTTTTGGTTCGATAAGCTCGACTTCGTTCCGAATCACCTCGTTACCGCACATTTTCAGCAGTTCCCCGCCAGCCTTAAACCGTTCGAGGAGCAGCTCGCCGGCCGTTCCATGATCGTGCAGAAGGCGGGGCCGCTACCCGTCGAATGCGTCGCGCGGGGATACCTTGCCGGCTCCGGTTGGAAGGAATATCAGGAAAAGGGAAGCGTGTGCGGCATCAAGCTTCCACCGGGGCTGCGGCAAAGCGATCGGCTGCCCGAGACCATATTTACTCCCGCCCGAAAGGCCGATGCAGGTCATGACGAAAACATCAGCTGGCGCGAATGTCGCGCGCTTCTCGGCGATGATGTTGCCCTCGAGGTTCGAAAATGGACCGTCGATCTCTACGAACATGGCCGAGCCTACGCAGCGCAGCGCGGGATCATCGTTGCTGATACCAAGTTCGAGTTCGGAGTTCTTGACGACGAAGTGATGCTCATTGACGAATGCCTCACACCGGATTCCTCGCGGTTTTGGCCGACTTCCGACTACGCCCCGGATCGTAGCCCGCCAAGCTTCGACAAGCAATTCGTGCGCGACTACCTGGAAGCCGTTGAGTGGAACAAGCAACCGCCCGCGCCGGCACTGCCTCCCGAGATCATTGCGCGCACGTCCGAGAAATATCTCGAGGCCTATGACCGCCTTACCGGACTCAAGATCAACCGACGCTAGGGCGCCAAGGTTTGGCCGCCCGCGGAGACGGCGAGCAGGAGCGCCGGGAAGATCTGGCTCGATCCGCGTCGCGGTAGCCGTCCCGGGCCGGTTTCCATCGAGTGGATAAGCTCATCGACCAATTCCTGCTCTACCTTGCCACCGAGCGCGGTCTGTCGACCAATTACCAGCTGTCCACCCGGCGCTCCCTGGAAACCTTTGCGGAATGGCTGGCGCGCCGGGCGAGGGTCACCGGGCCGGACGCGATCGAACCAGGTCACTTCACCGAGTTCCTCGCCTGGCGAAAACGCTCCGGCCTCGCGGCGGCCTCGATCAAGCTCGAAGCGGTCGCGCTTCGCATCTTCTTCCGCTTCCTGCAGGCAAGGGGCATTCTCACGACCAACCCCGCCGAGAACCTCTCCGTGCCGCGCATCGAGAAATACCTGCCGGAAACGCTCAACCCCCCCGCAGTGACGCGCCTCCTGGAAAGCGTGAGCGCGACCGATCCACTCGGCCTCCGCGACCGCGCCATGCTGGAGTTGCTCTATGCGAGCGGTCTCCGGGTCTCGGAGCTGTGCGGCGTGAGGCTCGAAGGCCTGGATCTGGAGGAAGGCATGATTCGCGTCACCGGCAAGGGGAACAAGACCCGTCTCGTGCCGGTGGGGTCCGA
>DASTFP010000022.1:0-9918 GCA_035719865.1 Terrimicrobiaceae bacterium
GCCGGGTGGTGAGCGGCGCCGGCGAACAGGAATTGCACACGGATTTCGACGAGGCATTCGCCTATCTTCAGAAGCACGTCGAAGTGCGCGACGTCCTCTTTTCCGGAGGCGACCCGCTCCTTTTTTCGGACGAGAAACTGGGGTATCTGATAAGCAGGGTGCGAGCGATTCCTCATATCGAGTTTGTCCGCATTGGAACTCGTGTGCCGATCTTTCTTCCCCAACGCATCACCCCGCAGCTCTGCCAAATGCTGCAAAAATATCATCCGCTCTGGATGAGCGTGCATGTCAACCACCCGCGGGAGCTGACGCTCGAAGTTCGCGAGGCTCTGGGGCGTCTTGCCGACCACGGAATTCCTCTTGGGAACCAAAGCGTGCTGCTTGCAGGGATCAATGACGATGTTGAGACAGTGCGCGAACTCGTTCATAAGCTTCTGCTTTGCCGAGTTCGTCCCTATTATCTCTATCAGTGCGATTTGATCAAGGGGTCGGCGCACCTCCGAACGAGTGTCGCCAAGGGCATTGAGATTATCGAAGGCCTCCGTGGACATACCACCGGTTATGCCATTCCCCAGTACGTCATCGATGCACCAGGTGGCGGTGGCAAGGTGCCCATTAACCCCGGTTACGTTCTCTATCACGACAAGGAGAAGGTCATGATACGAAACTATGAAGGTAAAGTCTTGGAGTATCCCGAGGCGGGAGTGCCCGTGGCGAATCACCATGCCACGGAACTCTGCCCCAGCTAACCAGGGCTACGCCAAGACCAGCAGCATCAACGCAACCTTGGATCGCACGGATCACATGAGATTTCGTCCGGTTCTATCTTCGTAAACAGCGTGCGATATTCGGGGGATAGCTCGGTCACGCCTGCGACGCCGCCTGGCTGAGCAATTTCACACCGGCCGGGCAAATGTCGGACAGTTCACAGTTACCGCAGTCGGGCCGTCGTGCGAAGCAGCGGCGGCGGCCATGCCAAATGAGCCAGTGGCTGAGCACCGTCCATTTCTCGCGCGGGAACAGCGTCATCAGATCGTTCTCGATTTTGATCGGATCCGAGCGCTTCGTTAACCCGAGCCGGGCGGAAACGCGGGAGACGTGCGTATCGACGACAACGCCTTCCTCGATGCCAAAGGCGTTTCCCAGGACAACGTTGGCAGTTTTGCGACCGACTCCGGGAAGGGCTGCGAGCGACTCCATAGATTTGGGAACCTGACCGTCATGCTCAGAGACAAGCATCGCGGCCATCGCCCGAAGGCTTTTCGCTTTGTTGCGGTAGAAGCCGGTCGAGCGAATTATTCCCTCGAGTTCTTCCTGCGGGATTCCCGCGTAGTCCCGCGCCAGCTTGCAGCGCAGGAAAAGATCCTTGGTGACAATGTTGACGCGCTTGTCGGTGCATTGTGCCGAGAGGATGGTGGCGACGAGGAGTTCGAGCGGATTCCGAAAATCCAGTTCGCAGTGAGCATCGGGATAGATTCCAGGAAACCGGCGTGCGAGCTCACGGGCTCGTTCGGAGCGAGTCATGCGAAATTCTAACCTCGCTTCGCCTCAGATCGAAAGAAAAGTAGCGAATCGCCGGCACTCAGAAGCGAACACCTGTGGCGGATTTGATCGCGCGTTCGTTGCCGGAGGGATTTACGCACCAACAAGACCGCTCCTGAGCGCTGGATCTTGAGTCTTCTTCTCGTGCTACGGGTTTCGTTATGTCAATAAATGACTGACCCCTTTGCTTTTGCTTGAAAAATCACTTGAGAAAATCATTCATTCGTTTTGCGACCTCAATGGGAATACGTTCCCCATTGTTGGCCACTTCGTCCATGAGGAGATCCGGACCACTGGAATCATGCCCTTCATTAAAAGAATGGCCCGCTTCGTGCGCCAACACCTGGGCGACCTTGAGTGGGTCGGTGGTCACGGCTTCCGGCGTGTTCGGCTTTAAGTCGCGCAACGAGTCTTGACAAAGGCAGTCGGGTTGTCCTGGCTTCAGGACCGCTGCGATACTGTCTACGGCGCTGCCGATCCGCCCCACGAAAAAGACCCGGAACCTGGCGGTCCGGTCAACCCCTCTTCGATCCTGGATCATGGCATCGCCGTCCTTGCTGCCAGCGCTCACATCGACGTCAGGACCCTGGACGCCGTTACTGTCGATGTCCCGGGCCGGCCCTTTGATTTGAAAGCCAATATTGGCCTGGGGGAGGTAAATCCGATTCATGTGACGGAGCCAGGCCGCTTGCTCCGCGGCGCTATTGACTCTCTCGGTTCGGACGCCGGCGGGTGCGACCGCGCCCTGGCGGTCCGTCTTCACGTAATGGAATGCGATCGGTACCGTTCGCAGCGGAAAGGTGCGAACGAATAACCGCGCGAATACTTTTTGCGCTCCAATTCTCCGGGGCGGAACCTGCGGCTTGGGTACTCCGACAATACCCAATACCGGTTGGTCCAGTGACGCCTGAGGGAAATGTGCCACCAACTGCGCCGGCCCGGTCACCCCCGGTTCCAGTCGCAGCAGAAAGTCATTGCTGGTCGCAAGTACTGGGTCCGCACCAGGGTTCAGCGGATCCACGGGCCGGACCACAGACGCATTCAGGCTTTGCACCACCGCGCCCTCGCCGCCGAGCAAGCGAATGAGCCGCGACGCCTGCTGCGGCACGACCAGCGTGGGCGGATCCGAAAACTCGTCGAACCCGTCCTTGCTTTCTGTCGGATCGACACGCTCGAAACGCATCGGGCCGGCGGATACCTCGAAGATCGCCTCGACGGCCCGGTCGCGTTCGTCGTCGGCGAGCAGGGATGTCGAAAGATCCTCACCGGTAAAGGTGGCGACCACCTGCTGAACGGTTACGCCCTGGCCGATCAGAAAGTCGCTGACTGCCTGGACGCGACGTCGAGACAAATCGAGGTTGTATTGCCGATCCCCTTTCTGACTCGCGATTCCGCGCAACAAGACGTGCTGGTTGGTGGCCTTGAGGCTGGGCACGGCATGCTCGTTGAGCCAAGCCTGGTGTTCCGGTTTGACCGCGGCGTCATCAAAATCAAAATTGAACAGCAACGCGCCGATGGCGGCTTCGGAGGTAGCCTGGAGAATCTCGATCTTCGCGGGACCAGTAGCTTTCTTCATGGCCGTTCCCCTGTGTATGCAGAAGCGACAGGCGCGCCGGACAAACCTCTCAGCTTCAGCGCTCAGCCATCAGCTCGTCATCGAGCTGTGCCTCGCCGCAATAGGTTTCGCTGATAGGAAATCGCTTTTGGCCCTCCGGGGCGTTGGCCCGGAGTCTGAAGCCGAAAGCGTACGTTTCCATGGGCGCAGAGTGACAAAAGTGGGCCCGGAAGTCAAACACGGGGCTTTTTCGCTTTTTCGCAGGAAACAGGGCGCAGGAAACAGGGGTCAGTCATGGTTTATTGAAATTCTTGAGGCTCTCAGCGCGCATTGCTTTCCAGTAGCGTGTCAGTTCTTTTCCCGCAGAAGCAAGACATACGGGACACCTCGGGTTCAGCGTTCGGCATTGAAGTTCTACTTGTCGTGTGTCGGCAGGATTTCAGGAATCTGGCCTTCGGTGAACGGAATGTCCTTGCGTCCCCGTATTTCCGTGATTCGTCCTTCAACGACGGCAGCCTGGTCGAACCTTTTGCCGTCCTTCAAAACGACACTAACGACCTGATAGCTTATTCCAGTTTCCGGCTTCGACGCTAACTTAGTTGTCCATCTTGAAGAGGAGTTCAATCATGGCTAGTCATAGTAACCTATCCAGAAGATGACTTCGTTTCCAGTTCCGCAGGGCAATGAGCTCTCTCCTGTCCCGCGCGCCATGACGTGATACATGGCCCCGGGAACTCGATTCGCACCTGCCGTCCCATTACCTCTCAGGTATCTAGCTCTAGCGTTCTCTAATTTCTATGTCAATAAACCATGACTGACCCCATTTTGCTCGAAAAAAGTTCGGCGCAGGCGGTATTAAGAAACCAGGTCAAGCGGGCGATGGTAAACCTAAACGGTTGTGCGGACGGATTTCTATTCCGGTTAACCCGTGGAAGCCGGCAACCGCTCGACTAGGACGCGTGAGCTCCCTTAGCTCGCGCGTTCCACCTCGTCTTTAAGGGGGAGGGGCTCGATATGGAGGTCGGCCAACAGTGGGAGGTGATCGGAGGAAACGCGAGTAAGATAATTGCGGACGACAGTGACGTTTTCGGTAGTGAAGTGGGAAGACGCGAAGATGTGGTCGATGCGCGCAAAGGGCCTCGTCGAAATAAACGTATTGAGCGCTTCGGAAACGTTGGAGGCCACATCTCGCAGGCGGTCGGCGGCCAGCCGGTAGGGCGCGGTACCGGGCGGCAGATTGAAATCGCCGCAAAGGATGATCGCCTGGTTGTCGAGAATAGGACCGAGCCAGTTCGGGCCGAGCAGGGTTTGCATCTGATCAAGCCGCTCGCCCGCGCTGAGACCAAGATGGGTCGTGACGATGTTTATCGGCATATTTCCCAGAAAGACCCGGCTCCACAGGGCGCCCCGGGGTTCCGGCCAGATGCTGAACGAACGCGTAGGCAGGTTCGCCACCTTGACGGTCCGGATCGGCCAGCGACTGAGCACCGCATGCCCGTAGCGCTCGGCGCCCCGTGTGACGGTCGCCAGAAACGTGACGTGGTAGCCGAGGATCTTGGCGATAGTCGAAGCCTGGTTCTCGCCACGAGAACGCAACCGTCCGTGCTCGAGCTCCTGCAAAGCAACGAGATCAGGGGATTGCTCTGCAATCACCCGCGCAATTCGACGAGGCGAAACACGGCCATCCATTCCGATGCAGCTATGGACATTGTAGCTCATGACCTTGAGATGGGATGGGAAGGCGGGAGGAGCTTCCGGCTCGGGGGAATCCTTGCGTCCCAGCAGAACGAGAGCGGCATCCCGCAGGCCGGCAGGGCGCACGTAATTCGTTGCGTCGGGGGGAAGCTTTGTGCCGGGCGGAACTACGAGAAAGCCTTGAGTTTCGTCGGGACCCGGCCCGGCGTGAGCGCCGCGCTCGGGCGCAAAGCTCCACGAACTGCCATCCCAATTCCAGCCAAGCAATACAAGGTCCCCGGAGTTTTCGTTCTCGCAGAATTGCGCGACGTCTCTGGCGAGTTCGGCACGCAGCGCGGGGGGATGCGTTTGCAAGCGTTCTGCCAGGCCCTCAGGAACAGCAGTCTTGCCGTAGGCATGATACCAGGTAACCCGGCCATCCGCCGCGCGATGGAGGACTCCGGGGACGTTTCCGCGCTCAACGAGCCTGCGAGCCAGCGACGCCTTTTGCGTGTCATCGATCGGCTCGGCAAAGTAAAGATGCCCGACAGGACCCGTCGCGGCTATGGAAAAGCGTTTGTCACGCTCGACGGTGAACACGTCCAGCAGGCGATCCTTAAGATTCCGGGATTTCGCGTCGGAGTCGCGAAACAGCTTCGGAAGCGGATGAACCTCCGAGGGGGCATTCAAGGCCTCATTCGTGTTCATCTCGAGGCATTCCGCCACGACGCTCTTGATTCCTTCGGGCAGTTCCATCGCAAAGGAATGCGTCTCTTCTTGTCCGTGATCTGAAAAAATCCAGACGTGGTAGTTGCGCCTTTGCGAGCGATGGGCGGCCAGGTAGAGGTCTTTTATGGCTCGATCGATGCCTCGGAGCGACCAGTGCGCAAAGCGCGAGGCTGGCCCGCGGCGATGCGAAAGCTCATCGTAACCGAGAAAGTTTACATGGACGGCGGGCAGGCCTCGCGTGACGTCCACCTTTCCACCGATCTTAACGATTTCCCGCAGGGCGACGCCGACGCACATACGCGAGAGCACCATACCCAGCTCCTGGGTGAACCATTGACCTTTTAGAATGCCCCTGGCGGCCTCCGGAAGCCCGATGACCAACTCAAGGAGGACAAGAGCGGAAATGCGCATCATTGCGGGAAGCTGCAGCAGGAGGAACACGAGGATCTCATGAATTCGGCCGGAGCGCCATGCGTCCCCGAAGCCCGCGTGGGCAACACAAAAATTGCTCTCCTCGGGCGCGGCGCCGCCGGAGAACATATTGGACCACGAACTGCCGCCCTTGAGCAGGCCTTCGCCCTGAGCTGCGAACTTCTCTTCGAATCGCCTCGCCCAATCCGGATCGAACAGGATGCCCATTTCACCCTCCGATCTGTCGAAAAAGCTGAACGCAGGGACGCCGCTTCGTACACCGTAGTACAGCTCGCCTTGCACAGCAGGCGTAGTGCTTGGGAGGCCCGAATAGAAGGTATAGAGGGGATATTGGCCGTTGTCCCGCAACCGCCGAAGAAATGGCATGCGTCCTCGCGCGAGTGCCGTTTCAAACTGGCGGCGGGGCAAGCCGTCGATCTGAATCAGGAGCAGGCCCGGTTCCTCGCTCGTGCCATCGGACTTTGAAAGTCCAAGGTGACGAATCGCCCATTCGTCGCGGCTAAGCCGCCTGCGAAGGCGATGCCAAAGGGATTCAACAGTGGCAAACACAACTTAAACAGTTTTTGGCAGCGCCTTTGTTCCGTGCCCAGAGGCCGCTGACATCAGTTATTGCACGGGATCCCACGCTGAGGCGAGCGCGCCGACGCGAAAAATTTGCTTGGCCAATTCTCCTGCATTCCGAGGCGCTCACCAGGCGCCCTCTGAGGTTCCGCGCAGCTGATAGCGGGATCCGGATTTTCGGATCCCCAGGCGAGCGTTGAAGATGGTCGTCAGGACATCGGCCCTAAGCCCTCTCGATTTGGTCCCGGCGAAAGCCACGCTGCCCTGGCGCAAGGCGAGCAGGTGCGTGAATTCGGGAAGAATCTCCTCGATGTGATGGGTGACAAAGACCAGGGCGGGCGCGCGTCTTTTTCCCGCCAGCTTGCTCACATCGTTGAGAAATCTCTCGCGAGCGACCGGGTCGAGACCGGCGCAAGGTTCGTCGAGGATCAGAATGACTGGATCAGCGATAAGCGCGCGGGCAATGAGGACACGTTGGCGTTCGCCCTGCGAAAGCACCGCCCAGCTTCGACCGGCTGCCTGAGCGACGCGCAGCAGGGCGAGCAGGCGTTTCGCGCGCTCACGCTCGGACCGGCTGATTTTGCCCCAATAGCCGATCATGGCCTGTTTTCCACCGGCGACGATTTCGAGTCCCGAGTCCTCGTCGTGGACGAGTTGCGAAATACTCGCGCTGACGACGCCAATTCTCTTTCGAAGTTCCCGCCAGTCGCTTCCACCGTATTCCTCGCCCAAGACGGTGATCTCGCCAGTGGTTGGCGTCATATAGCCGGTAAGCGCCTTCAGCAGCGAGGTCTTGCCGGAGCCGTTGGCACCGAGGATGATCCAATGCTCGCCCGCACGCACCGTCCAGTCGATGCCATCAAGGATGTGAACGCCGCCGCGATGAATCGACAGGTTTTTCACCGAGACGAGGGGGCTCATCGGACGCGGGAATATTCGTGCCCGTTAAGGAAAGCGGAAACCTCCCAGTAATCGGCGAAGATTCGCACGATAACCGCGCCGCATTGGTCCTGCGCGAAGAGCGGGATTTCCCGTATCCTGAGCGCCTGCGAGAAATAAGCGGTGATTCTTTCATTGTCCGGAAATGCCGTTGCGGTTGCAATCACTGCCCTGGGTTTAACGGCGTCCAGAAAATCGTTGTCGCCCGAGGGTCCTTGGCGCGGCGAGCCCTTGATCAAGATGTCGCTGCGCAACTCGTGGGGCACGTTCTTCACCAGCCACGCCTCAGTGTAAAGGCCTGCGTCCGACATAAAAAGGATCCTGGTTGAGCCCGCACGAAGCTGCACCACCAGACCCTTATCGTCGGCAACCCCGCGCTGGACATCTCCAGGCGGATAGAGAACGTGAAGACGCGTCTCCGGTCCGAGGGTGATCCGGTCTCCGGCACGGTGAGGGGACTTGGGGACGCCGAGTCCGACGAGCTGGCCGTGGAATCGGCTTCGGTTTGTCGAGCGATCGTTGAACGTCGAATCGACAACGTGCCTTGGAGGGCAGGCCCGCAGGAGCTCTGTCGCGGACCCGATGTGCCCTGCATCCCCGTGTGTGAGCAGAAACCCGTCGAGGGTGCGCAGCCCGCGCGAGCGCAGAAACGGAAGCAAGACCGAGTCGTGGCTGTCAGCAGGTCCGCTGTCGATGAGCCAGTCTCGGCCCTGCGCGCCAATCCACGCGGCGCCCCCTGCGCCGAAATCGAACACCACAACCTCAACCAGCGGTGAAGGGGGGTCGGGAAGTCTCACGTAGAAGAAGGAGCCTGGCAGCGAAGCAAAGGCGTGAACCGTCACAAAAAGCGCCTTCGCAAGCAACCAGTTGGTCTGATTATAGATGGAAGCCAGCCAGGCGCTAAACAGTCCGGAGCCTAGTGACAGCATAGAGACCGCCATGATGGCAAACGAAAGAGGCACCGCGAGCGTGTTGGCGGGGAGGGCCGTAATCGATACGAGGTGAAAATATCCTATCGTCAATGGCAACGAACCCAGCCACGCGGCCGTCGAAACGGCGACCAGCGAACAAAGGCGCTGAGTTTCGCGGGCAAAGAATCGCCGCGGGGCGGATAGAAGCCGCTCAGGAACAAACGGATCAGGGCGAAACGGCGCCGCGAGCGACGATGAGAGCGGGCCCGCGAAGAGCATTATGGCAGCGACAACACAAAACGAGAGTTGAAAGCCCGGATTGAAAAGCTCGTTAGAATCCGCCAGCAAAATCAGAAAACCTGCGGCGCAGAGATTATTGAACAGAACAGGCTTGCGATTTGCCATCAGGCCCGCCAGCACGATGGCAGCCATGAGCGCCGAGCGCACGCTGGGAGCTTTCAACCCGGTCATCAGCACGTAGAAGAAGAGCATGGGAATTATCCATCCAGCCGCGTGGCGACGGGGGACGCGAAAGGCCTTGAGGAGATACCACAGCAGCACAGCGATCATTCCAACGTGCAGACCGCTCACTGAAAAAAGATGAAACGTGCCCGTGCCGCGAAACTCCTCCTGAACACTCTGGGGAAGCGACGATACATCGCCGAGGACCATCGCGACAAGCAGATCGGAGACCGCGGGATCGTTGACCCCCGCAGTCAAGGTCTGGCGCAGCCAGGCTCGGGTTCTCAGTGCAAGCGAAACGAGGGGGTTACCCTGGTTGGGTCGCAGGATCTCGGCATCATTCCGATGCGTGACTTGTAAGCGCGTGAAAATGCGCTGGCGTGCCGACCACGCCGCAAAATTGAACTGCCCCGGATTTCGCGGCGGTTCGATCCTCGACAGCGCGCCGCGCAGCAGAACTTCGTCGCCGTACGAGGGAGGTGTTCCCGGCCAGTCGACTCGCGTCACGAACGAGGGAGCCAGTCCGTAACCCTGCAATTGCAGCTGCGAAACACGAACTTCGACGCTCGAGTATTCTGGTGAAAGGACACGTGGTTCGCTCACGACGGTACCTCGCACCTCCGCGGCTACGCTTCCGAACCCGAGCCAGTCCGCAAAAAGTGCCGCTTGGGATTCATCGCTCCTCCACAAGTGAAGAGTGGCGAAAGCGCATAGAGCGAAGGCCCCAAAGGCCATCCGGCGATGCCCCGCAAAGAATACCGCCGCGGCTGCCAGGGTCCCAATGAGCCAAAACGTCGATGGCACGCTCATGTGTTCGGCGAGAAAAATCCCGCAAATCGCGAGGACCAGGAGAGGTAGAAAGGGAACTCTTTGGCGCTGCAGCGTTGCAATGGGATTGGCCGCACTCACGGTTGACCGCAGAATTTCAAGAGCAGCAGAGAGCTGAGGTGATCTCTCTCGAAATAGAATCTGAGCGCTCCATCGCGGTTTGGGAAATCCTCCAAGATCGCGCAACTGGGCTTGCGCGAGTGGATCTGGTGAATGCCGCGGAGGTTTTTCCGGACGTAAGGCGTGCCATAGACCTCGAGCAATGTTGCGGCCCGTGTTGAGTCA
>DASTFP010000023.1:0-11421 GCA_035719865.1 Terrimicrobiaceae bacterium
CAGCGTTCGTTTTCTGAACAGTCTCACGGACCTTGCCCGGCGTAAAGCCAATGTCCGCCAGGTGGCCGCACGGGACCGCGCCTGGTTACGTTGGCACTCCGACCGGTCCCGCGATGGGGTTCGCGGCGTTCAGCGGGTCTCGGCGAGCGGATACATCCGGAAGGGCGCTTGCAGGAAGTGCCAGAAGGTCAATGGTTCCGGAACGCCGCTCTCGTCCCACTGGCCGGGCCGGCAGTAGAGAAACGCGATCAGCGAGCGATGCTGCGCGATCGAGAGTTTTTCGATCTTAAGAACGCAGCGGGATGGCATCTGTTGATCGAGCAGGCGCACGGGCACCTCATGAAGTCCGCACGCCGGGATGCTCAGCGTCAGTTCGGAGCCGGCGAGTGTCTCGGGCTCGCAGTTAACAATGACGTCTTCGTCGGAGATTTCCTGAATCGTCACGGGCGTGGCGATTCCGCGTCGACGGATCGCGGCCGGTAACTGCTGCTTAAACCGGATGGAAGTCGTTCGCTGCGGCACGTCGAACGACGCCTGCAAGCTCAGCCAGAGTAGCATCATCGAATACGCCGACCAGCCGATCACGAGCGCGAAGATGCCCTTGCTGGGATACCACTCCGCGGCGGCAAGAGCATTGATCACCGCCGGCACATAAAGCCCGAGCAGCACGATTAGCGGCACTCCAACAAATGCGTTTAGCGTGAGCCGGGTTCGCGTATCGCCCTTCTTGGATACCTTGAACGCCTTGCCAAACGGCTTTAGCAGCGTGCCGATGATCGTTAGCGTCATGGGAAAGCAGAGCATTGTTTCGTATACCTCCGACCAGAAAGCAGAGCGATGCCCGCCCGTCAGCCAGGAAAGTGAGAGCGCCTGGCAGACCAAGTACGGCAGGAAGAAAACGAGCAGCAGCTCGGCCGAAGTGTCCAGCGGCACGATCCCGAAACAGAAGTAGAGCAACGGCAGGAGCAAACAAAAAAACCGGCTGGCAAACGGCATGTAATGCATCGGCCCGCACAAGTGGATCAGCCGCTGGGCGAGACTCAGACCGGGCACGGTGACCGGATTGGTGGAGGCAAAGAACGACTGCAGTGTGCCACGCGCCCACCGCAGCCGCTGGCCGACGAATTCACTCGTAAACTCCGCCGCCGCACCGGCAGAGAGCAGTTCGTTCAGATAATAGCATTTGTGTCCGCGCGATTGGAGCTTGATGGAAGTCGCCCAATCCTCGCTCAATGTCTCGCCCGGAAAGCCGCCCATTTCTTCTACGGCCTTGCGCCGGACGACGAAGCTGGAGCCGTGACAGAGCAGCGCATGGAAGGTGTCACGACCCGGCTGGGCGGAGCGGAAAAACACCTGCTGCTCTTCGGTGATGATGCCGGGCAGGCCAAGGTTGCGGGTCACCGCATCGACATTGTAGAAGTTCTGCGGCGTCTGCACGAGACCTACCTGGGAGTCGCTGAAAAAGCCAACTGTGCGCTCTAGAAAATCCTGCGTCGGAATGAAATCTGCGTCGAACACCGCGATCAACTCACCGCGACTTGACGGCAGAGCGGCGTTCATGTTGCCCGCTTTAGCGTCGCGGTTGTCAGGCCGGTCGCGGTAATGGCAGCCCAGCTCTTGCGCCAGCGCCCGCATCTGGGGCCGCCGCTGATCGTCGAGGAGGTAAATCTGTTTCCGCGGATAGCGCAGCGCCTGGCACCCGAGGATCGTCCGGCGCAGCATCTCGACCGGTTCGCTATAGCTGGGCAGAAAGATATCCACGTCAGGCAGGTAGCGACCTGCAGTGACCAGCTCGGAGAGCCTCGTCGCGTCGGCCGAACGGTTCGTCGGCCAGAACATCTGAAAATTGGCCGAGAGCGACTTGAGGTAGATGAGCAGTTCCGCGAGAAAGAACAGCACGCTGAAGACAATCGCCGTGATGGTCGAGAGATTGAGGGTGGCGAATAGCCTGAAGGCCATATAGGCGGTGTAAAGCGCGGCGAGCAGAACGATTACCGCGGCGCGAGTGACGCGGGCTGGCCGCGGATCGATCAGCATCACACCGTAGACCAAGGCGCCACAAACGATGGTCGGAAGCAGAACGCGTACAATCGGCGTCGAGGTATTCACAACGCTGAACTGCGCGCGGAGCCACGCCCAGCCGTTTATCGCGCCGGCGAGCAATTCACCCGTCGGCACGGTCAATACAATGCACGCTATCCCAATCGCACCTGCGAGAAGCAGCAGACACGACTCAACGCTGTGCAGCTTCCGGATGCGATTCATTCGCCAGTGTCCGCTTTCGCTGAAGCGCGTGCCGACTGCGCAAACGCCCGCTCCCATTTCTCAGTGAGAACGTCGCCAACTGTCCGTTGCCCATTTCCCTTCACGAACTTCACCCGGACACTGCGCCCGACTCCAAAAAATTCGACTGGGCCGAAGGGTCGCTCCCAATCCAGATCGACCCGAACGGCGATCTGGCGCTTTGCCATCTCGGGCGGCGGGATAGCCACCGTGGTGTCGTAAGCCATTCTTCCCACGCCCGCACGGATGGACTGTAAGTGCCCGCGCCACGACGCGGTGCTGTCGAGCGAGCGAACGATAGCGGGCAGCCCTGGCTTGAGCTCCTTGGCATGGCGTTCCGCGAAAAACGCATCGACCCAGATTCGCGAGGGGTTAATCACCTCCATGACGAGAGTGTTGGAGTTCGCCTGCTCACCGCTCTTACCTGTGATCGACCAGATCAAGCCGTCCGTGGGCATCGTCACGACGGACGCCTTCTGCAGGGTCATTTGCGCTTCCATTTCCTGGGCTCGCTTCGCCGTGCGGGCGAGCTGTTGGGTTTTGACGTCCACCAGTTGTCGAAGCGTCACGCATCTGGTTTCGGCGAGCTCCTTCTCTACCCGGGCTATCACTTGCGCTTTGTAGAGCCGGCGGGCGCGTTTCTGTTCCACGCCGGCCACCTCCAATTCGCGTTGTGCAGACGCGAGTTCCGCCCGCAGCGATTCGACCAGCGTCTGAAGGGTGTTGAACTGGGCAACTGTCTCGCGATCTCCAAAGCGCGGATTTTCAACTCTGAAAAGCGGCTTGCCTTTCTCAAGCAGCATGCCGGGCCGCACGTCGTTGATCTCGAGCACGCCGGTGATGGGAGTTCGAATTTCAATGATCTCCGCGTTGATGACAGCCTGCACACTTTCGAGCGAAGTAAGGATGTTGCGCAGCCACGTTGCCGCGGCGATCAGAACAAGCACGAGAACGGTGACCCGCAGGATGCGAAACAGGCTCCCGCGTATGGCGTGGTTCATTCGGCGCTTCCTTTTTTCGCCGCGCTCTCAGGTTGAGCCTCAGCTCCCGCCGGGGTGGTCACGACCGTTGAGTCCGCGGGCTTGGGTGGAGGCGGGAGCTCTACCGGTCGCGAGAGGATAAGGTAGATGATCAGCGCAATGGCCGCGCCGACGAGAACCTCTGCGAGAAAGAACTCCCTTGCCGGCCTCTGCGCCGCCGGCTCGCGTGCGGCGGATATTTTCTGGAGCTCCGGCAATCGGGTGCTGACGCTCGGGCTGAGTCTATTCGGCGTCACTTGCGTCTCTTGTCCTTTGACCCTCGCCACACACTGTTCGATCTCCTCCACGAGGTGGGTGGGCGAGATTGGCCGCTTTGCAGGTTCTTTTTCGAGCATATGCGCAAGAAGACTGACCACGCAGCGCGGGAGATTCGGCAGCTCATCGAACGGCGGCGAGCTCTGCAAATGCTTTGCCATCACCTGGGCCATTGGTCCGCGGAAAGGCGGGCGCCCGGTGAGCAGAAACCAAAGTGTCACCCCGAGCGAATAAATGTCCGAGGCAACATCAACGGTCTGCTCGTTGAGTTGCTCTGGGCTGGCGTAGTCCGGCGTGCCGACGAATCCGGAGAGCGTTATCAATTCCAAGGCTTCGCCCTGTCCGTTCGGGTTACTTTTCGTCAGACCGAAGTCGATAATCTTGATTGTGCCGTCCTTCGCGATCATCAGGTTCGACGGCTTGATGTCCCGGTGCACGAGGTTCATCTTTTTTACCGCAATGAGAGCCTGCGCGACTTGGAGCGCCACGTTGAGGGCTTCAGTCACCGTCAGCGGGCCGTCTCGATTAACCTTCGCATCAAGCGTCTCGCCCTCGATGAACTCGCGAGCGTAAAAGCAAGTTCCGTCCTCCTCTCCTAGCCGGTAAATCATTGCGACGTTCGGATGTCGCAGCAGCGCTGCAGCGCGAGCCTCGCGGAGGAAGCGCTTTCGCGCTTCCTCATCCTCCAGAAATTCGTGCCGAATCACCTTTAGAACTACGGGCACCTGCAGATCGAGATCGAGCGCCTTGTAGCTAGAGCTCGTCTTCCCTTGCCCCAGGCGAAACATCGAGCCATCTTCATGATACATCACCTCATATCGGTCGAATTTCATGAGTAGTAAGCTGTGGAGAGATGTACGGGATTTTCCGAAGGTTCCAGGAACTTAAGCCGGTGGTTTACCCGTCGCAAGGGAGCATGAGAAATGCCGAAAGCCGAGGAAACAACGAAAACGACGGCCCGACGTACCAGTCAGGGAGCCGCCTGAGCTTCTGGAGCTGTTCCGTCATTCCCAGAAAATGTTGTCGAGGTAGAAAATAACCGGTTTACCCCGGCTTTCCACCGTCCAGGCAAAACCAGTTTTTATACGTGTCAAGTCCTGGCCGGTAATCGGAATTTCATAGCGCTGCCAATCCTTGCCGAGCACGAGTTTTTCGAGCCGGCCTCTTCCGGTATCCGGAAAATTCCTGTCAGGGGGAATAATTCCAAACTCGAAATTCACCTCTTCGGCGCCTTGTTCGCCTCGCGCAAAGAAGGTCAGTTTCCTCGCGCGAGTCAGGTCGTAACCCCCGGCGCGTTCACCCCAATCGTTCGGCGGGTTCTGCCAGGCCACTCCACCCCAGCCTTTGTTCGCGTTAAACGCGCAGCGCAGGCAGGTCTTTCCAGATTGCGGACGATCTACCCATTCGGGGTCAAGTTCGATCGCTTTGGTGTCCCCCATCCAGCCTGATGGAACGTAGCCCGATGCCTCTGCTGATTCCGAATAGACCGCGAGCGGCAGCGCGGCAGGGTGGGCCCTCGATGACCCTGTCGGGTCGCTCACCCGCACGGGGACGTTAGCTGTTGCCGCCCCGCCATGATTGTCCCGCACGGCAACGAACAGCCTGTAGAGTCCAGCCTCGGTTGGCAGTCGAACGTGCGCGCCGCGGAGATCTCCCCTAACGATCGCCTCAGCGAAAACCGGGGGCTCCTCTTCCCTATCTCCGCCGGTGCCAAGCTTCTCGGGATCCCGCTGCAACAACCAATCGACTTTCAGAGGGTCGTTCTCAGGATCAGACGCGGTCAATTTCGCCTCGATCATGTCACCGGCGTTACCGGAGCCAAGGCCTGAGATCTCGAGCCTTGCGATTTCGGGAGCGCGATTCGCGGGCGGTATTCCTGTCCACAGCTCGGTCATCGCATCAACCGGGGCGAGGCGCGAACCGTCTCGCAGTAGCATCGAAAACCATGTCGAAGTGACTTCCTGCTTCTGCCCCCAGTAGAACACGTAGGACCCTAGACAAACGCCGGGCTGCCCGAGCACAGCTCCTTGGTAGGCGCGCCAATAGATCCCGGCTTTTTCGGTACTGGTCGGCTCGGGAAAGGCGCCCAAAGCGTTCTTTTCCACCTCCCAGATGCCAGGTGGGCCAAACTCCGTGAGCAGGTAGGGCTTCGTGCCGCCGAGACCGGCATAGCGCGCGCCGAGCGTTGGCGCTCCGCCGTAGCTGTTGATGCCGACGATATCGACCGCCGGGCAGAGGCGATGGATATTCTTCACCTTTTCGCCGCCAATCTCCGCAATCACTGTCATGGTCGGATGGTGTGGGTCTATCTGTTTCACCATCGTCGCAAGGTCGTTGATTGCGGTCCAGACTGCGACGTTCCTGCCCCGCGTGTCTTCCATCTCATTTCCGATGGCCCAGAGGAGCAGCGCCGGATGACCCTTGTATCTTGTCACAGTCGCGCGAAGTCGCTCGCGCTGTTGGGCGAGAGCGTCGGCATTCCCCCAATCGAACCCTTGACGTACCTGCCCGACCCAGAATCCCGCGCATACCGTAAGCCCCAACGCGTGAGCCGCGTCGAGTGTCTCACCAAGCTTTTCGTCGCCCCAGAGGCGGATGGAATTCCCACCCGCCGCGGCAACTGACTTCAGCCTGCGCTCATCGGCACCGGCGCCTCGGATAAAATACGGCTGCCCATTGCGCAAAAGTTGAAAACGGCCAGGTTGGCCGGCGATTCGCACCTCGGACGCTTCCGTCCAGGCAGAGAGACAACAGCCCAGAAGGGCCGGAGCAACAAAGACAAAGCGCAGGCTGCGGGAGGGTGCCTTCGCGGTCATGTCGGGTATATTTGCCGTCCGACGCGAACGCGAGACGTGGCGGCAACCACAAAGCCGTTATCTCCGGGCGTTGACTTGCGCCCGATCAAATGATAGAGAACCAACGGTGTGTGATCGACCGATTCCCTACGAATTGCATCAGCATGAAACATATGCGTGACCGGGTTACATTCGGACACTACCGCGTGCTGCAGCGCGATGACGGCTCTCTTTGGAAACTCGGCAGCGGTGCAATGGGCGTCACTTACAAGGCTCTGGATACGGATCTGCAATGTCCGGTTGCTTTGAAGGTGATCAACTCGGATCTCATGGCCGACGAAGTCAACCGAAATCGATTTCTGCGGGAAGCTCGCGCGGCGGCAGGCCTGCGGCACAGCAACGTTGCTTCAGTTTATCACCTGGCAACGGACGGCGAGCAGTTCTTCTATGCAATGGAGTTCATCGACGGTGACACGACCGAGGCGAATGTGGCGCGGTTCGGGCCGATGTCCCTTCGTCCCGCTTTGCGTATCGCGTGGCAGGTTTCCAAAGCGCTGGCCGCCGCGGCAAGGCAGCAGCTTGTACATCGTGACATCAAGCCGGCGAACATCATGATCGTCGCCGATTTGGAGGAAGAGGATTGGCCGTTTGTGAAGCTCATCGATTTTGGCCTGGTTTGGTCGGCGATGCGAGGCCGCGACTCTTCCAGCGGAACCCGATCGGGATTTCTCGGTACCGCACAGTTTGCAAGTCCAGAGCAGATCGAGGAGAGCGAGGTGGACGGAAGGTCGGATATATACTCTCTTGGTTGCACCCTCTGGTATCTGCTCACGGGTGAAGCGCCGTTTACCGGCTCGCTCGCCAGCGTTTTCGCGCAGCACCTCGGTAGCGAGCCTCCATGGGAAAAGCTTAAGGCGTTTCCGCCGAGAATTCGGAGCCTGCTCAGGCGGATGCTGCAGAAAGATCCCTCGCGGCGCCCGGCCAGCGCGGTGGAGTTGCGACGGGAAATCGAACGGTGTCTCGTCGAGGTGGAAAGGAAGGAGTTTCTGGTAGCGAAGTTAGCTCTACCCCTCCGTATCGGCCGCAAGTGGGTTACCGCGGCCCCTCGGTCTCGCGGCGCTGTGATCTGCGGCGTTTCGGTGATCGGCCTTGTGCTCGCCTTCGGCTACAACGGGAAAGATGGCTCTTCCCCGAAGCCCGCGCCCGCAGCGCAAAGGAGCGAAGTTGTGTCGAGAGAGGATTCCGCCGATCGAAACGAATGGTTGGCGAGGGGAGACCGCGGCTGGTCCTATCTGAGCAGCTGGGATGAGCCTTTTCGGTCCCTGGCTTTGGCGCGCGGCGTATCTTTGGGCGAAACGACGGTAGCGTATCCGGATTTGGTCGGCGAGAGAACCGCGCCTCCCGCGAACGGCATGTGGAAGGCCGAGTTAATGAAGCCTTCCGTTTCGAAGAGTAACTACGCGCTCCAAGAAGACCCCTTTTCAAGGGCCGTAGTGCTGAACGAATCTTTCTCAGTCGTTGATAACGAAAACGAGAAGAGGGCTAGCAGCGGATCGTCGCGTCGAGACAAAGACGAAGTCAGGAAAACGACAAAACGCTCCGTCAAGAAACCGCAGCGGCGCGTCGCCAGCAGGTACACTGAGCGCACATTTGATCCCTTACAGGAACTTCGGCGAGCCCGGGAGAACGTCAAAAGGGCGATCCGCCGTATTCTTTGAGGACGGGCTTGCTGCGGCGTCTGTGCCCGGGGGCAGGAATTCTTTTTCGCCGAATGCCGAGGCGTTCGATGGCGCATGGGCGACTGCCCGCTTGTCGGTTCTGCGTGGGCTCGAAACCGCCGTGAATCGGGCTGTGGTGGCCGGCTGGAGTTGGCGGCGGAGCACGTCTTTGCGAGACGATGTGTTCCTGACCTGACCGCGATTGGCCTCGCCTATTCACCGTAATTCTGCAATCGTCGCGGGACGCTCCAATGACTTTAAACGAAGACCCCGTTCGCGTTGCTCTCATCGGCTTTGGCTTTGTTGGCAAGACGTTTCATGCCCCGCTCATTGAGTCCGTGCCGGGTCTTAAGCTGACCGTGGTCAGTTCTCGGCACCCCGACAGAGTGCATCAAGACCTTCCGGGAGCCCAGGTTCTGGCCAACCCGGCGGAAGCGGCCACCCATCCCGATGTTGATCTGGTCGTGATTGCCAGCCCGAACGAGACACATGTACCCCTTGCAACGGCCGCGTTAAACGCCGGCAAGCATGTGATCGTAGACAAGCCGTTTACCATTACGCTCGAGGAGGCGCGCGGGCTCGGTAAGCTGGCGCAGACGAAGACGCGACTTCTCTCGGTGTTCCAGAACCGGCGATGGGATAGCGAATTTCTTGGTGCCCAAGCCATCATCAAGGGAGGGAGTTTGGGCGAAGTCGTGCATTTTGAGTCGCACTTCGATCGCTTCCGCCCAGGAGTGGTGCAGAGCCGGTGGCGCGAGATGGCCGCCCCGGGTGCGGGCTTGTGGTATGATCTAGGGCCACATCTGATCGACCAGACGCTTCAGCTGTTCGGATTACCAGAGAAGCTTGGTGCGAAGCTGGTAAGGCAGCGACAGGGGGCGCAGACAGACGATTGGTTTCACGTGTTGCTGGACTACGGAAACCTTCAGGCGATCCTTCACGGTTCGCTGGTGGTCGCGGGAGGCATCCCTCGCATGATGATTCATGGAACGCGGGGGAGCTGGTTGAAGTATGGACTGGATTGCCAGGAGGAGCAACTCAGGCGGGGCATTGTTCCCGGATCCGACGGCTGGGGCGAGGATCCTCAAGGAGGCCTGTTTTACGATGGCTCAAGCGAAACGGCGAGTGAGGTGCCGTTGCCCAAAGGGGACCAACGCCAATACTATTTTGGCATTCGGGATGCCATTCGGAGCGGCGGGCCGAACCCAGTAACGCCGGCACAGGCGATCGCTGTGATGGCGATCCTGGAGATAGCAGCCCTTTCCTCGGAGACCGGCCAGGTGCTGCCGCTGCCCCTGACACCTCAGGAACGCGCGGATTTCCTGCTTTAGGCCCGAACCCAGTGTTGCGCCGAGTGCGAAGGCTTCGCTTCGGTGCGAGCGGCTATTCGGGACGGCTAATGCGAAGAGCGGAGGCGGAGAAGCCGTGCGGGAAGAAGTCTATCTTGCGGGCATCCAGAATCCGGCGCAGATAGGAATGTGTGGCGATGGCCGTGCCGGATCTCGCCTTCTGATCCACCAGCGTTACGAGAGCTGAGTTTTGGTTGTTTGCCAGTCTTGCCCAACGCCTTACCCAATCTTTGACATTCGCAGGCAACGTCGTGTTGCCGGTGAAACAAAGAATCACGAGGTGGGCGTCGGCGGCGGATCTCGCGGCCAGAACAAGGGTCTGCGGGCTGCCGAGAACCGAAAAGCTCCACATCAGATGGCTGAATCGAAAGTCGCCTTCAAACCGGCGAGTGAGCTTCTCATAAAAACTCCAGGCACGCTCCCCGCAGGTGAGATCCTCATAAACAAGAACCGTGCTGAAGCTTGGCCTGCTCTTCTGGCGCCGGTTGCCAACTGCCCTGTCTACGACGGAGGTGTTCACAAAAGCAAAAGTTTGCCGCCGTCCGGAGTCCGCGCAATTGGCAGAAAACACCGTCGGCAGTAGGAATCGTGACTAGGAGCCTAGGGGAATTCCCTAATTCAATCGTCAATGCTCCGCGAACGGGCGGTGGAAGCGGTCCAGCGTGCTGCGAACGAGATCAGTTCGTTGCCCGTCTTCAGCTTGAGCTTCTCTTTGACGTTCGCGCGATGGGCATCCACCGTCTTCATGCTCAGGTGCAGGCGCTCAGCGATCTGCTGGGTCGAGAGGCCGTCGCCCAGAAATTCGAAGATTTCGAACTCCCGGTCGCTGAGTTCCTCGACGGGTGAACGCTCCTGCGCAACCGCGCTACCTGAGAAAATTTCCAGAATTCGGGCCGACATCTTGTCGCTAACGTAAATTGCTCCGCTCAACACATGCCGGATGGCTCGCATGAGTCGTTCGCCGCCCTCTTCTTTGGTAATGTAGCCGCGCGCGCCCGCACGCAAGACGCGTTCGGCGTAGAGCGATTCCTGGTGCATCGAGATGACCAATATGGGGAGGCGCGGTGCGATGGCCTTGAGGTCCTTGATGAGCTCCAGGCCGTTCTTGTCCGGGAGGGTGAAGTCTGTCAGGACAAGATCGGGCTTGTTATTGATCACCGCTTCGAGCGCCTGAGCGGCATCTTGCGCCTCGCAGCAGACGGTCATATCCGGTTGATGATTGATCAGATAGGCAAGCCCGGTACGGGTCATCGGATGATCATCAACGATGAGCACGCGAGTCTTTCTGGAAGTCTGGCGGTTCTTCGTCACTGGTCACTGAGGACGCATACGACGGAGGTGCCCTTGCCTTTTGCCGCGCCGACCGTGAGGAGCGCGCCGATCATCTCCGCGCGATATCTCATGATACGCAGGCCCATTCCGCCGGCGCGACCCGCCGGGGTGGGGAAGCCCCGGCCATTGTCCGTGATGCTCAACGTCGTCGCGCGGGCCGTCCGGCGAAGCGCCACCACTATGGTATCGGCTTGGCCGTGTCGGGCGGCGTTGCTGACAGCTTCCTGGGCGATCCGGTAGAGATGTGTTGCCACGACCTTGTCCTTAACCAGGACCGGCTTTGGGCAGTCGAAGCGGCAGGTCTTGGTGAAGAGCTCGGCGACATCCTCGGTGAGTTCTTTCAGCGCGGTCATGAGGCCATCGGCTTTTAGGCTTACCGGCGAGAGACCATGAGAAAGCATTCGCGCCTGCCGGGCGCCCTCGCGAATCAGTTCTCCGATCTTGGCAATCTCGCGCTGAACCTTTGGGGTATTCGCGAACTGGTCAACGAGCACCGAGGTTCTGAACTCAATGCCGGCCAGGTGTTGGCAAAGACCGTCGTGCAAGTCTTGTCCGATTCTTCGTTGTTCGGCGCTGCTGATTTCCAACAGTTCCTGCTCAAGCCTTCGGCGCTCGGTGATGTCGCGATCGGTCTCCAGAATGAGGGTGG
>DASTFP010000024.1:0-4867 GCA_035719865.1 Terrimicrobiaceae bacterium
TCTTCGAGCAGTTTTCTGCGCCGTTGATGCTCTTCGTCACTGATCACCGAAACCAGAACGCTACCCTCGACTTCGGGAAGATCTATCCAGGAGCGGCAACCTCCATACCTCTTCTCGTTCCGCAAGCGAATGGGTGGATCAAGCCGGTAAACGCGGACAAAGGCCACCTGCACGCCCTCGGTTTCCCGGTAACGGTATCGCTCCTCAACGACGCTGTCGCGAAGAACGTGCAAGGCTCGAAGGCGAGACACCCGCTGCCAGTCCGAGAGAAGCCCGCTCCACTCGATAGTCGCCGTGTAGCGGACCTCCAGTTCCTCACCGGGTTCCTCCGGCACGACAGTGTCAGGCGGCAGAGTAGTCTTTTCCAATTGCTCGTGAAACCAGGTGGGAAACAGCAGGAATTCGTCATGGCGGAAGGCGAAACCAGCCTTGCCCTCCGCGAGGCCGCCTTTGCGAATAATCACGCTTTGCAGTCCAGCGCCCAGCGCCTCGCAAATTACGGCCCATTCTTTGAAAGCGGCATGCATGAAAGTATACTAGACTCTCTACGAAACCGGTTCGTCAAAGCGAAACACCCATGCTTCATCGATTCGACCTTCACGTCCATTCATTCTTCTCCGCCGACGCAGCCAGTGCTCCCGAGGAACTGATCGACGCGGCGCGGGCGCGAGGTCTGAGCGGAATCGCCATAACCGATCATGATACATGCGAAGCCCACGAATATCTGGTCCAGAACGGCCTGGCGCGGCTCGACGGACAACCCGTTCACGGCTTCCTGGTCGTCCCGGGAATGGAAGTCTCTACCGCGGATGGTCACCTTCTCTGTATCGGGACAACACTCCCGATCATGCGCGGGGAACCCGCCGCGGCGGTGGCAAGGGCCATCGAAGACCGGGGCGGAGTCGCCGTCCCGTCGCATCCCTACGATCACTGGCGCTCAGGCATCCGGGAGGAAATTCTCGACACCTTGGATCTCGAAGCCATTGAGGTCTTCAATGCTGCCGCGAGGAAGGATTACAACGAAAAAGCGCTCGCCTACGCGACGAGGCGGGGTATTTCGATGACGGCGTCAAGCGACGCGCACCACGCGTCCGCAGTGGCCGTCAGTTCCACCGTTTTCGATTTGGACGAGTTAAGCGTGTCGAGCCTCCTCGATGCAATTCGCAGAGGGGGCATTCCCGAGGGCCGTTATCTCTCCGCGCGCGAGGCCGTCAAGAAACAGTTCGCAGGCTGGTTCCGCACGCCAAACCGCAACGCGTCCTGAAAGCGGGGTTGCAAACAGGTGAGCGGCTGCTATCGAAAAGACATGCGTTTGTTCACCGCTCTCCTCTTGTTCTGTGTCCTTTTCGCCGGCTGCAAGAAGAAGTCCCAAAGCGGGGCTGCCGCAGCCCAGCAAAACGCTCAAGGTACCCCGGCGCCGGCTGCGCCGACGCCGGAACCGATCGACCTGAGCTCACAGGTGATCGTGCTTTGCTACCATCGATTCGAGGACAAACCGAAGGACAGTCTCGCCCTCAAGCCACCCGACTTTGAGGCACAAATGCAGACCCTCAAAGATAACGGGATTACCGTCATTCCCATGGGGGACTTCCTCGCCTGGCGCCGCGGTGAAAAGTCGATCCCGGCGAAGTCCGCCATCGTCAGCATCGACGACGGCTACATTTCGGGATACTCGGTCGCGTGGCCGATCCTGAAAAAATTTGGCTATCCCTTCACGATGTTCATCTACACCGACTACGTGAAAGGGGGCCCGAAATCAGGAGGGCAGTCCATCAGCTGGGAGCAGCTCGCCGAAATGCGCGACGCGGGCGTGGATATTCAAAGCCACACTGTTTCTCACAGCTCCCTCAACGCAAAGAAGGGCAAGACCGAAGAGCAATATCGGGAGTGGCTGAAAAACGAGATCACGGGTTCAAAGGAAACGCTCGAGCAGAAGCTTGGCATTCAGGTCAAGGCCATCGCCTATCCGTATGGACTCCATAACGAGGCCGTGCGGGAGGCTGTGAAGCAGGCGGGATACGAGGCCGGCTTTACCGTGTACGGACAGCGCATTGGGCACGCGGCGGAGGCAACGCTGATCGGGCGCTACGCCGTTGAATCCAATAAGCCGAAGGTCTTCGAACAAGCGGCCAATTTCAGCGGATCTGTCGAAGGCGGCGAAGGCGCCGGCGTGATGCCTGCCGCGGTGACCATGGTCACCCAGCCCATGGAAGGGGAAACCGTGAACGATCCAAATCCTGAGATCAAAGCCAACCTCGCCGCCTTGGGCAATGTGGATCCGAAGAGCGTCACCATGCGCATCAGCGGCGTCGGTTTGGTTCCCGCGACCTATGATCCCGAAACCAAACTCGTAACTTACAAGGTGTCGCAAAAACTCTATACGGGCCAGGTGACCGTTATCGTGGGAGCCACTGTCAACGGAAGGAAAACCGAGGCGCGCTGGTCGTTCAACGTCGGAGGTTCCAAAGACGCCAGTTCAAAGGACGCCACTCCGAAAGAGGCTTCCTAGATACCTTGTCCGAGCCCTATCCGGCATCTGTCGGAAAAGCGAAGAACTGGCGTGCGTTTGTTTACGCGAAAAGCAGGTGCAGCCCGGCAGAATTTTTTGCGTGAATTCCTGAGGCGATCCGCCATAATGGCGCGACTGGGCCAGTTCAATGGAATCGCATCGGGAAGGCGCCGCCAGCCATGGGAATCGTTTAGGGAGTTGCCGCTCCGGTAGTAAGCATTTCCCTCGACCCGTCTTCTTGCGTGGGCACGGCCGCCGGGCCCAGACGGGCGCAAGCCTGATCGAGTTGCTTTCGGTGGCAGCCGTTCTGGCGCTGATGGCGGCACTCTTGTATTCCGCGCTTTCCGGCTTCTCGAGTTCGGCCGGCCGGCGCGGAGCGGTAAACATCCTGTTGAATGCCTTCGAGTACGCAAGGATTGCGGCTCTGGAGTCCGGTCTAACCGTCTACGTTGGCTTCGCGGATGGGGATTTCCCTGTCGCAGAAATGAGGTATACGTCGTTTCTCGTGTTCCGGGAGACGTCCGACGAGGAGCGGACCTCCGGCGCTGCCAACTATGTCGTTCTTAAGAAATGGACCATGCTTCCCAAAAACGTGGCCTTCAAGAGAATCGCGGACAGCCTCGTTCCGGAGTCGGGTGGCCAGACGTTTCCGGGATTGGACGACGCATTGCCGGCAGACCGGCGCGACGAAACATTCCCTTCGCTGGCATTCAACTCCTCTGGCGCTGTTCAAGGCGGCAGCAACCCGCTTCAGCTCTTCCTTTATGAGGGATACTACGTTGCTCTGCAGGACGTTCCGACGCGCAAGAGAAGCGATCTTTTCGAAAAGATCAGTCTGTCGCGTTATACGGGACGCGCCCAACTCGACGTCACGACCACCGGCGTCCCATGAGACCGCGTCCGCACGGAAGGGTTGCCGCTTTTTCTCTCGTCGAAGCCGCCCTCTCCCTGGCGATCATTTCCTTCGCCATGATCGCAATCATGGGGCTTTTTCCGGTGGCCTTGCGTACGGCGAGGGACAGTGATAACGAGACCCGCGCAACGTTCATCGCGCGGCGCATCTTCGACGAACTGCAGTCGCTGCCGGTAAACAACACGGCACTTGTGAGAGGGCCCTCCGTGACGAATGCCACCTGGCGAATCACAGAATTGGATCTCTCAACCCCCTCCGTGCATATCCTCACCTACGATGAGCAAGGCGAAGGCCTGACAAACGAAGTCTCAGCTGGGGCGTTTCTGAATCCCATTCATGCCCCAGGCGCGTATTTTGCCGCCGAGGTTCGCGTCGTCCCCAACTCCCCCTCTCCGGGAATCTCGAGTGTGCAGGCTACTGTCGAGGCGCCCTCAAGCGCGCCCTCGCTGAGAAGATCCCGATTTGTTTTCGTCACTCTGATGAATCAACGCTGATGGATCTCCGGGAGATGTCTCGACTCTTCGACACCCGCAAGCCCGAACAAGGCCAGGGACGCCGGAAGACCACTCGCAAGAATGCTTTCACCTTGCTGGAAATGCTCGTTTCCATGGTTATCCTCGCCCTTCTCGTCATCACGATGACGACGCTGGTCGACAGCACCGCCAGACTTTGGCGAAGCAGCGAGGGGCGGACGGACGCGTGCCGCGAGGCCCGCGCGGCCCTGATCGTTCTGGCACGCGATCTAAGAAACGCCGTCGCGGGGACCAACCTCGACCTCATGAGATTCAATCTCCAAGCCGGTGCCGCGAACACCAACTACGGGAGCAACGTTTTCTTCCTCGCTTCCCTTCCTGCCTCGGCACAAGGCACAAATTCCAAAAGCGACGTCTGCGAGGTCGGCTACTTTCTCGCACTTGATCGAACGCCCGCGAGCACCAATCAAACACTGAACCTCTACCGCTATTTTCGAGACAGCAACCAAACGTTCTCGAATCTCGCCGCCGGAAACCTGTTCGCAAACATCGCAACCGGGGAAGTGGGAGAAGAATTGCTCGCTCGCAACGTAATCGGGATGACGATCAAACCGGTCAGCGCAAGTTCGGGTCACTGGACCGATTTTGCGCCATCCTCGAATGCGCCGCTTCCGGCGGTTATCGAGGTCACGATCACCGCGATCGGACAGGAGACGGCGAAGAAGCTCGAGAACCCCGCGAACTGGACCGAGATGAACTCGCCGCTCCTCAAGCGCGCCATGCAAACCCTTACAACTCGGATCAGCATGGGACACAAGTAATGAGGCCAGCAGGAAACAAGGCCGCCTCGTTGATCACGACACTGCTGGTGATCGTTGTTCTCAGCACCATTGTCGTCGCTTTCCTGCAAAGCATGTCGATCGAACGTCTGACCGCCACCAGTTCGCGGAGCATGCTTCAAGCGGAACTTGC
>DASTFP010000025.1:0-10884 GCA_035719865.1 Terrimicrobiaceae bacterium
CGCCCGGATTCTTTTTTTCGAACTCGGTGCCGATTTGCTTCCACAGTTCAAGAAACGCAGGGTTGTCCTGCAGGTGCAGGATTTTTATGGTGGTGTCAGCTCCGATCGCAACGCCAGTCGCCGCCGCCAACAGGACGCCCAACAAAATGGTCAGGTACTTTCTCATAATTTTAGTCTCTTGTTCTAGGGTTCAGGGGTAATTTGAACCTGAGTTTCTCAAATCGCTTTGGGCCTGTCGAGCCCGATCCGATCCCTTTCAACAGCAGAATTAGCTATTCGCGAAACGCGGCTGGATATTTGGCCTTCCTCGACGACAAGCGGAGGGGCTACGGGACCTACTGATTTGGCGCTCATTCAGGATATGATTGAAATTGACGAATTGAATTTCCGCCCAATCTAACCAAGTCCACGATCCATAGATAGGACGTCTGGCTGATGTTTTGAACATTCGTCCGATTTTTGGGTCGGAGCGCTAGCCACTCCGCGCCTGGGTGACCTCTTCACTGCCTTCCGCCCTACTGGCGGGATGAAGCGCTTCGCGAACGCTTCTATTTTGCCTATCAACGCTGGTGCGCGTGCTATGGTGGCCCGCATGTCAGAGAATCCCTCCGCCGGACAGAAAGCAAAGATGCTGGCAGGCGAGCCTTACATGGCAAGTGACCCCGAGTTATCTGCTGCTCACCTGCGCGCCCAGGCAATACTTGCAAGATTCAATGCGACCTCAGCGGATGCGGATGCAGAACGGCGCACCCTCTTGACCGAATTATTCGAAAGGATCGGCCAGGGAACGGTGCTGAAGCCCACCCTCCGGTGCGACTATGGCTTCAATATTGCCATTGGCGACCGGACCTTCATCAACTACGACTGCCTTCTTCTGGACTGCAACCGCATCACGATCGGCGATGAGGTGCAGATCGCACCCGGTGTCCACATCTACACGGCGACACACCCGATCGACGCCAAGGCCCGGCGCTCCGGTATTGAGTCCGCCCTGCCCGTTGTGATCGGAGATGGCGTCTGGCTTGGCGGTCGCGCCGTGGTTTGCCCTGGCGTCACGATCGGAGCGAATACGGTCGTTGGCGCAGGGAGCGTTGTCGCCCGGGATTTACCCGCAAATGCCGTCGCCGTCGGCAACCCGTGTCGCGTCATACGCCAACTATGAAGAAATTCTGGCCCGTCGGACGGGCGAAGCTTCAGCTTGAACCCGCGAGGATGGGGTGCGAATCAATCCGCTGATTGAAGGCCAGGCGTCTGGCACAAGGGCGCCTACACCTAAGCCGATCTCTGCAGCGGGTCCCAGCCCGAGGGCAGCAGGCCGGCCGAAGCGCAGGTTGTTGAAAGGGGCGTAGTGGCTCCCTTGGCTGCGGAGCCGCTGATCGATTCCATCACATCCAGCACGTGAATCGCCAACTCTGCGGCGGCTCTCGGCTTTCCGCCAGAACGCAGGGCGCGGGCCATGTCCAGGGCACCCATGCCGCGGCCTTCAGCGCTGCCGTCGCCCGGAATCTCGACCCAGTCCGCCTCGGTGGGAATCTCCAGCCACTCGTCGGGCGTGGCCTTGTTCATCTCCTTTTGGTAAAGTAATACGGACCCATCGAACCTGTTCGGATCGGGCAGACGGATGACCGCTTCGGTGCCTTGCACCTCGAGCTCGCGGAAGGCAGTCGGAGAATCGAAGCTGAAGGTGGCCACGCCGATCGGGCCGGAGGCGAATTCCAGCAGCGCCGAGACCTGCGTGTCGACCGTAACGTCGAACATCTCTCCTGCGCGCGGCCCACTGCCGATCCTGCGCTTGTCTTGGGCACGGCGGCCGAAGCCGGAGACGGTCTTTACCGGACCGAGCATTTGGATGAGCGCAGTGATGTAATACGGGCCCATGTCAAGCAGCGGACCACCTCCTTCCTGGAAAAGGAACTCCGGGCTCGGATGCCACGCGTCCGGACCGGCATAGCCGAAGGCAGCCCTCGCTGAGCCCGGCGTGCCGATGCGGCCTTCGTCGATCAGCCGGCGAGCCGTTTGCAACCCGGCACCCAGGAAGGTGTCGGGCGCGTTGCCCAATTGCACCCGGCGTTCCTCCGCGGCCGCGGTCACCGTGCGGGCCTCCCGCACAGAAAGCGCGAACGGCTTCTCGCCGTAGACATGCTTGCCGGCTTCGATCGCTTGCAAGGCCACACGGGCATGTACTGCGGGAATTGTGAGGTTGATGATCAGCTCGACGTCGGGCATGGCCAGAACGGCCGCCAGGTCGCCGGAACGTGGGACGCCGTACTTTGCGGCTTGGGCTGCAGCGCGCTTCACGTCGAGATCAGCACACGCCAACACGGCGATATCCGGAAACCGGACGAGGTTCTGCAAATACTGATCGCTAATATTGCCGCAACCGACGACAGCGATTCCAACGGGATCGAAATTCTTGTTCATGATAGGCTTTCTTTCTAACGCCGGAGGGCGCGACTACTGATTGGCTGTGAAGGCGTCGGCACCAAGGTGTTTGGTGATCCACGCGGCGGAGATCTGGGTGGAGGCCAGATTCGTAGGCGCCTCCGGGACATCAACCTCGATCACGATCCAGCCCTTGAACGATTCCGGAAGGGTTGCTAAGGCGCCGAGGAGGTCGATATCGCCCCGGCCCGGCTCGGTCCAAACGGTGAACCGCTCGCGGGTAGCCTCATGGTAGGCAGCGCCAGCGGCCTTGGCCGCGCTCGCCTGATCGGCATGAACATCTTTGAGGTGCATGGCACCGATACGCTTGGCATACCGGCTCATGATCTTAATCGCATCCATGCCTGCCCAAGTCAGGTGGCCGGTGTCCGGGCCGAAACCGAGGATGGACTCCTCAATGCCGCCGAGGACAGCGTCGATCTCGTCCTCGACCTCGATCGCGGTCGCGACGTGGGGGTGCAGCATGGGTCGAACGCCCTCGGCCGTGATGGCCGTGGCCGCAGCACCGAGGCCGTCGATAACCTTCGCGAGCACGGCCGGATCGGCGCCGGCCCCGACCGCTGGAAGCTTCGCCCGGATCCCGCCGAAGCCCGCGGCAATGAAAACCTCGGTATTGCCCAATTCCGCCTGCACGGCCGCATGCCGCCTGGCGCTCTCGGCGATCTCCTCCACGGGCTCCTCATGAAAAAGGGCGGAGTAATATCCGGGCGCCGGGACGAATCCATACTCGGCGAGCAGATCGCGGTATTGCGCGGGCGTTAACCCTGCAGGCGGGTCCGCGTGGATCGCCTTGAATGGGGTGGTCGCGATCTCTGAGAACGCTTGGCGCAGGACGGGGACAGAGAGGTCAAATCCTTTTTCAGTAAGGACCCAAGGGAGTGGGTTTAAGGCGATCTTGGCGTTGCTAGTCATGGTCTTGTTCTTTTCGGGCAGGTTAGCCGCGCCATCGAGGCGCGGCTAGGAGATCTCACAGGCGTTTTGGATAATCGTCCGATTCTTAGGTCGATGCCGGCGTGGAGGCAATACGAACAGGAAGAAGTCGCTTCACGGCCGGCCAGCTTTGAATCACGATCTTTGTGAGACGCCCGGAGCGCCAATCTTCAAGGGGAAACCTCTCGAAGGTTATGCCGGGACCGAAAAGCCGAAGGCGTCGTGCCGAAGAAGCGCCGAAAATGCCGGTTGAGGTGCGCTTGATCGCAAAAACCGGTGACCGCGGCGATCTCGGCAAGTGCCGGCGCTCGATTACCTTGGGCGATAAGTTTGCGCGCTTGGTTCAGACGCACCAACAGCAGGTATTGATGCGGCGTGTAACCGGTGAACTGCCGAAAGGTTAGCGCAAAATGGCTGCGACTCATCTGCGCCTTGGAAGCAAGCTGCTCCAGGGAGAGGTCATCTGCGAAATCGGCTTCCAAGCATTGAATGGCATGGCGAATGCCCGGGGGCACGGCCGCAGCACGCACCGTTCGGCGGTGCTGATCGCGTATGGTATCAAGCACGCTCACGGCCAACGCGTGCGCCAGCGATTCGAAGTATACCGCGCCCCGCGCGCATTGGTCTTCGGTTTCCTCCATCAAGAGCCTGCAGACCGCCTCAATCCTCTGATCCATCGCAAAAAAATGATGCCAACGCCTTTTGGAAAGAACTTCGGACAAACCGACCCGTCCGGCCAAAGCCTCGAAAAAGCGCGGGGAAAAACCAAAATTGACGACAATCCCGTCGGCCCTTTCCCATTCCCCGCGATGAGGCACAGAAGGCGGCGTCACGAGCACGTGATTGCGGCTGATGTGATGATGGCTCAGGCCGAGCTCCGGTACCGTAACCCACGTGTCCCCTTTTTCTCTCCTGGGACGGTACCAAAACGTGTAGGCGTCTCGCGCAGGCGTAAAGGAGGAAGGCGCGTTGGCCGGAAACTCATGGATAGTGACAGAAAGGTCCGCACAGCCGGATCGATCGCTCCGGCGAATAATTAAGTCGTTAACATTCAGAGAACCAGCCATTTAGTCTGCAACCTCGCGTCGGAGTAGTATTGGAATAAAGCACTGAAGGGCCATGCCAGAAAAGGAAAATCCCGTTTCCCGGCGGGATTGTAGAAGAGGCGCGACCTCCATCCGCTCATGCAAGGAGCTCCACACTGGCGAGGCTTTCCATCCGCCAATCTCCATCGAGCACGCGGTCTTCACCGACAACTTCGACCCTGCCCCTCAGTTTGATATCGCTGCTGGACGCGCCAACCATGATCTCAAATTCGCCGGCTTCGACCACCCGCTGGTTGTCCTTGCTCGTGAAATTCAACATATCGACCGGGATGTTAAAGCTGACCACGGCTTTTTCCTTCGGCTGCAAAGTTACGCGTTTGAAGGCTTTCAACTCCTTGACGGGGCGAACAAGGGAAGCCAGGACGTCGCGCACATAGACCTGGATCACCTCGCAACCCGCGCGCCCGCCCTTGTTCTCGAGCTCCACCGAGAGGGCAATGGAGCCGTCACTGATGTCGACGCGATCCTGCGGAATGGTCAGTTCGCCATATTCAAACTGAGTGTAGGTGAGGCCATAGCCGAAGGGGTACTTGGTTCCGAAGTGATACGCGATGGGCGTCCCTCCGCTTTTGAGCTTGTGGTTATAATAATAGGGCACCGCGCCAACATTTTTCGGTATCGATACGACAAGGCGCCCGCTCGGGTTTGCCTGACCTGTTAGCAAATCGACGATTGCCTCGGCTCCTTCCTGCCCCGGCTCGAAGGCCATCAGGACGGCAGCCGCCTGCTCCTCGAGACCGTTCAGCGAGTAAGGCCGGCCCGAGGTCATTACAACTATCGTTGGCGTGCCGGTCGCGATGACTTGCTTCAGCAGCTCTTCCTGCACCCCCGGCAGCAGCAGGCTGTCGGTATCCGAACCTTCTCCCACGGTGCCCGTCTGAAACAAGCCAGCCAGGTCTCCCACGAAAACGATGGCAATATCGCTTTGACGCGCGCATGCGACCGCGGCCTCGATCTGCGAGGTATCCCGGCTCACCGGCGAACGGCGGTCAACGGCCTTCTCCGAATCCACGTCACCCGGAAACATCGGGGCCTCCGGGTTTCGTTCGGTGAGGATCTCGCAGCCTTTCACATAGGTCACATTTCCGCCGCCCAGACGTTCAGTCAGAGCCAGTAGTGGCGTTTTTGCGTATTGGACGCGTTCCTCCTGCATGTTCGCGACGATGAGGTGCACCGGGAAGCTGTAGCCGCTGAACATCGCCAACTGATCATCCGCGGTTGGGCCGATCACCGCTACCTTCGGCTTCTTCGAGACGTCCAGCGGCAAAATTCCCTTATTCTCCAACAGCACCACCGACTGCAGCGCTACTTCTTTCGCGAGGTCCTTGGTGGTCTTGGACTGCAGGCTCACCTGACTCTCGTCGACGTATGGGTTTTCAAACAGGCCGATACGGAACTTTTCAGTAAGTACTCTCGCGACGATTTTGTTGATTTTTTCCTCGGCTATCTGGCCCCGCTCAACTGCCTGCTGCAGATGTTCTGCGCATTCGAACCCGGGCAGCTCAATGTCCAGTCCCGCATCGAAGGCCTGTGCAGCCGCCTCAGCCTTGTCCCTCGCGACAGCGTGATGGGAATAGAGCAAGTTAATGCCCGCATAATCGGCCACAACGAGCCCATTAAAGCCCCATTGGTGACGGAGGACATCGGTCAACAAGAAAACTGATGAGTGACATGGTTCGTTGTCGATATCGTGGTACGCCGGCATCACGGAGCCGGCATTGGCTTGTTTCACCGCCATCTCGAAAGGCAGCATGAAGACGTCGTTCAGCTCCTTGAAACCAAGGTGCACCGGTGCGTGATTGCGAGCTCCTTCGCTAAAGGAATGCCCCACATAGTGCTTCAGGGTCGCCAACAGCTTTCGATCCTCCCCTTGCAGCCCCTTGACATAGCGTGTGCCGAGGACCCCTATCAAGTAGGGATCTTCACCCATGGTTTCCTCGGTGCGTCCCCAGCGGACATCGCGCGACACGTCCAAAACAGGAGCCAAACCCTGGTGGCAACCAATTTGCCGCGCCTCCTTTCCAATCTCCTCCCCGACTCTCTCAATGAGCTCCGGATTCCATGTCGAACCATAGTTCAAGGCCGAGGGAAATAGCGTTGCGCCTTTGACCATCAAACCCGGCAAACATTCCTCGTGAGACATCGCCGGTATGCCAAGACGCGTCTCCTCGACGAGAAACTTCTGCAGGGCGTTCAAAGCGCGCACCCCTTCCTTGGGTTCGACGGGATGCGTGCCAAGCGGGCGGGTGATCTGTCCGACCCCGAGTTTGAGCATCTCCATCAGATCCTCGCTGGTCGCTGCCTGACAGAAGGCGTCCGTTCGGATCCTGTGGTTGCCGTCTGGAGACAAAATCAGCCAGTGGGCATACATTTGGGCAATTTTCTCCGGAAGCGTCATTCGTCCGAGCAGATCGGCGACACGTTTGGCGATCGGGAGCTGGGAGTCTTTGTAGGGGTGCATGGCCATGCGTTACTATTAATCCCAGCAGCGGGCGAAAGTCTAATCCGAGCTTTCGGGAAGCACACCTCCTCCTCGAGGGTCCGGCGTTGCGCTGCCACTCGCGCCCTGTGCAAGCTTCAATTCCGGCTGCGAGGATTTTCTCATTCCATCCTTGCGTTCGCCCAGCACATCAAAAATAAAGACGCCGCAATTTCGCCAGAATGACAGGCATTGAAATCCTCGCGGGCGTTGGCTTGGGGCTGATCGCCTATGTCCTGCTTCGAGCGCTGATGTTGGGCTTCTTCACCGTTGCGCCGAACGAGCGTGCCGTGCTGACGAGCTTCGGCCGCGCCCAACGCATCAGGCAAGCGACCACGCTGGACACCCCGCTAGCCGACGATCTTCCCGCTAACGAACGGGATCGCTACAATTATCCGCAGCTGCACGTGATCGGGCCCGGGGGGCCTTATTTTCGCTGGCCGTGGCAGAAGGCCCACAAGGTGAATGTCGCAATCTCCACCGCGAGCATAGCGTTCGACCCGGAGGCACCGGAGGCCAATCAAGGGGGGCAAGTCCTCGAGGCGGTGACCAAGGACCAGCTCAACATCGGCGCCACGGGCCAGATTCGCTTCAGTGTCGGCGAGAGCAATCTTTACGCCTACCTCTTCGGCGTTAAGAACCCGATCGCCCATGTGATGGGATATTTCATTTCGATCCTTCGCGAGCGCATTGCGAACTTCAAGGCGCCGCGTGGTGACATTGCGGAAGGCGCGGAGGACTTGCGATTCGAGGGCATCTCGATCAACGATCTTCGCAAGAACCTGAATCTCCTTAACGAGCAAATGGATCGCGAGTGCCGAAGCTCGACTGCGCGTTACGGCATTGTTTTGGACGCCTCGCTGATCACGGGAATCGATCCGCCGCAACAGATCGAAAGCGCCCTGGCGGCGATCAACACGGCACACAACGAAGTCTCTTCCGACGTCAGTGTCGCGCAGGCGCTGGCGGATCAGCGCATCGAGGAATCCAAGCGCGCCGTGGAAATTCAAACCATGAAGGCCGAGGCGGAAGTCGAACCCCTGAAATGGCTCGCCGAACAGCTCCAGTTGCTCAAGAAAAGCGGCCCTGACGCCATCCCGGGCTACCTTCGCAATGTGCGGCTCGATCTCTACAAGCGCGCCCGGCGCATCATCCTGGATCTGGAAAAATGATCTTCCTTTTGGCCTTCTTTCTCACGTTCATCGGGTGTCTGATTTTCGTGCCCGTTCTCACGGCGCTCGGAAAGTTCTTTTGCCTCTTTGCAATCGTCCAGGAATGCGAGGCGCAGGTCTTCCTGCTCTTCGGGCGCGTGATCGGAGTCATCGACGAGCCAGGGCTCCACTTCCTCCCCATCAAACTTGGCCCTCACTCGCTGCTCATCCGCTTTTTTGGCGCGGTACGCCGCGTGGATCTTCGTCTGGACCAGGAGTATTTGCGCAGTGAGCCCGTAAATTCCGAAGAAGGCACCCCGATGGGCATCGGCGTCTGGTACGAGATGCGCGTGGGCAATCCGGCGGATTACCTCTTCCGGAACACCGATCCGCGCGGCTCTCTGCGCGCAAACGTGCGAAATGCAGCGGTCCGCTGCCTGAGCAACATGCCCCTCCAGAGTCTTCTCGAGGACCGGCACGAGATGAGCCGCCGTGTTCGCGAGGAGGTGTCGCCAAAATCCGAAGCCTGGGGATTCCATCTCGGCTCGGTCTACATTCGCAAGGTGCACTTTCGCGACGGCGAGATGATCCACCAAATCGAGCAAAAGGTGGTGAATCGTCTGCGACAAGTGACCTCTGCGATTCGTCAGCAAGGAGCGAATCAGGTCGCAATCATCAAGAGCGGCGCCGAGCGCACCGCTGCCGCGGAGTTTGCCCATGCCTCGGCAGTCCGTCCGTACCTGGTCGGCAAAGCCATTCAGGAGATCGCCAGGGACAAAGAGATCCTCGATACCGTCTTCGAAATTCTTGAAACGGAAAGAGCGCTCGATGGCGACGCTGAGTTGACGTTGGTTCCCCGCGAGAATCTGCTCGCCAGACTCCTGACGGCAACCGCCCAGAACCCGCAACCCATCGTTCCAGCGCCACAGTAGCAAAACGGGGGGTTTCCCGTTACGGTTGGGAGTGATGGAGTCTTTCGCGAACAAAATTGTCCACCGTTTACGAAACGCCGGCTACGAGGCGTTTTTTGCCGGCGGCTGTGTTCGCGACTCTCTGATGGGCAAGGTTCCACACGATTTCGACATCGCCACTTCCGCCCGTCCTGAACAAGTGCAAGCGCTTTTCCCCCGGACGGTTCCAGTCGGCGTGCAATTCGGTGTCGTTCTCGTCGTCGAGAACGGCCAGGAATACCAAGTCGCAACCTTCCGCTCCGACGGGGCCTATCTCGACGGCCGTCACCCGCAAAGCGTGACCTTTACGACGGCCGAGGGGGACGCAAGGCGCAGGGACTTTACGATCAATGGCCTTTTCTACGACCCCGTCGGGAAACGCGTGCTGGACTTTGTGGGCGGCCAGCAGGACTTGAAGACGCGGACCCTGCGCGCCATCGGCAATCCCGCTGATCGCTTCGCCGAAGACAAGCTTCGGCTCCTCCGCGGGATTCGCTTTGCCTCCACGCTGGGATTTGAAATCGAAAGCGCTACCTGGGACGCGATTCGCGCGGGCGCGTCAGCAATCAGGGAAGTCAGCGCCGAACGCATCCGCGACGAACTGGTGAAGATCTTCGTTTGCTCCGGAAGGGTGCGCGGTTTTGATTTGCTCGACGCAAGCGGACTCATGGCGAAAATCCTGCCCGAGATTTCGTCGCTCAAGGGATGCGAGCAACCCCCCGACTATCATCCCGAGGGCGATGTCTTCGTCCACACTCGCCTCATGCTTTCCCTGCTTCCCGAGCGCGTCCCGGTAGCTCTGGCGTTCGCGGTGCTTTTCCACGACCTCGGCAAGCCAGCGACAATGGAGCGCGATGCGACCGGGCGGATTCGCTTCAGCGGACACGAATCGGTAAGCGCGCATATGGCCGGGGAGATCATGAGACGGTTGCGCTTTTCCAATGAGGAAATCGAGGCAACGGTTGAAATGGTGCACAATCACATGGTCTTCAAGGATGTCCAAAAAATGCGCGTGGCGCGACTCAAACGCTTTATGGCGCGACCCACATTCGAGGATGAACTCGAGTTACACCGCGTGGACTGTCTTGGAAGCCATGGTCTGCTGGACAACTATGAGTTCCTTAGGCGCCGCCGCGAGGAGTTTGCCAATGAACCTCTCATTCCTCCTCCCCTTCTCACCGGTCGCGATCTCATCGGCTTGGGTTGGAAACCGGGTCCAAAGTTCCAGGTTGTTCTCGACGCGGTCCAGAATCGCCAACTCGAAGGCACCTTGCATACACGGGAGGAAGCGCTGGAATGGGTAACGAGAGAATATTGCGGGCCCCGTCTCCCGTAGGATCAGACGCGGGCGTCCAAGCATGTTCCCTGATCGTTTCTTCAGACAGAGCCAGACGGCGAAAACCCCACGCGCACATTCCTCTTCCAATTCGAGCATTGTTCCTGATATAGATGGTCACTTGTAGTCTGCTTGCTATTTAATATTAGGTCCTCTAATAGAAATGTCAGCATCCTCTGCCTCCTCCACCTCCTCCCCGGGCCTGACAAGCGCATTAATGGCTTGGCTGTTTTCGTCGATTGGCAAAAAGACCGTCGTCGCCCTAACCGGTACCGTGCTGGTGCTTTTCGTCATCGGTCACATGGTGGGCAACCTGACCGTGTTTTTCGGGCCGGATGCCATCAACGCCTATGCGATGCATCTGCGCGACCTCGGGCCCCTGCTGTGGCTTATCCGTCTTGTGATGCTAACAACGGTCGTCGCTCACATCTGGTTCACGATGCTCCTGTGGAAAGAAAACCTCGCTGCCCATCCGCAAAAATACGCGGTA
>DASTFP010000026.1:0-6028 GCA_035719865.1 Terrimicrobiaceae bacterium
CAACGAAGTGATCGCGATCTACCCGATTACGCCGGCGACGCCGATGGGAGAGTGGGCTGACGCGTGGGCGGCGGCCAAACGAAGAAATCTTTGGGCCACGGTTCCCACGGTGATCGAGATGCAGAGCGAAGGTGGCGCGGCGGGCGCGATTCACGGCGCGCTCCAGACCGGCGCGCTGGCGACGACCTTCACGGCGTCGCAAGGGTTACTCTTGATGATCCCAAACATGTACAAGATCGCAGGTGAGCTGACGCCGGCGGTCTTCCACATTGCGGCGCGCTCGGTCGCGGCTCAGGCGCTGTCGATCTTTGGCGACCACAGCGACGTGATGGCTGCACGCGCGACCGGTTGGGCGATGCTCTGTTCGGCGAACGTGCAGGAGGCGCAGGATTTTGCGCTGGTCGCCCAGGCCGCCGCCCTCGAATCACGGATTCCCTTTTTGCATTTCTTTGACGGATTCCGCACCTCGCATGAGATCGCCAAGATCGAGGTGCTTGCCGACGACGTGTTGCGAGCGATGATCAACGAGGAACGCATTCGGGAGCACCGTGCGAGGGCGCTCTCGCCGGATCATCCGGTGCTGCGAGGCACAGCCCAGAACCCGGACGTTTATTTCCAGGCGCGCGAGACGGTGAATCCTTTTTACGCTGCGTGTCCAGACCTGGTACAGCGCGCCATGGATCGCTTCGCGGAGCTGACGGGGAGGCGATACCGGCTTTTCGATTACCACGGCGCGCCTGACGCCGAGCGCGTGATTGTGTTGATGGGCTCCGGCTCCGATGCCGCGCACGAGACAGTCGACTACCTGACCTCGCGCGGAGAAAAAGTCGGCGTGCTAAAGGTGCGGCTCTACCGGCCGTTCGACGTGGAGCGTTTTGCGAAAGCTCTCCCTCCAAGCACCAACGCGATCTCGGTGCTCGATCGGACAAAGGAGCCGGGCAGCGCGGGAGAGCCGCTGTACCTGGATTGCGTCAACGCCCTCCACGAAACCGGACGCAGCGCTGTGCGCGTTGTCGGGGGACGCTATGGGTTGTCCTCCAAAGAATTCACGCCCGCGATGATCAAGGCTGCCTTGGACAACATCGCGGGACCTGATCCGAAGAACCATTTCACCGTCGGCATCCACGACGACCTCAGCGGCACGAGCCTCGACTTCGATGAGGACTTTTCCGTCGAAAGCGGGGATGTCTTTCGTGCGCTGTTTTACGGACTCGGCTCCGACGGCACCGTCGGTGCTAACAAGGACTCGATCAAGATCATCGGCGACAACACGGCGAATTATGCCCAAGGCTATTTCGTTTATGATTCCAAGAAGGCCGGCGCTATCACCGTTTCGCACCTGCGATTCGGGCCGCATCCGATCCGGTCGAGCTATCTGATCGGCGAGGCGCAGTTTGTCGGCTGCCATCAGCCCTTCTTTCTCGAGCGCTACGAGGTCGTGGCGCACATGGCGCCAGGCGGCGTCTTTCTTCTCAACACGCCCTACGGGCCGGAACGCCTCTGGGAGCGACTGCCTGAGGAGGCACAGCGGAAAATCATCGAGAGGCGCGTTCGCTTTTTCGCGATCGACGCGCACCGGGTTGCGCGTGAGTGCCACATGGGCGGACGGATCAACACCATCATGCAGACATGCTTTTTCTCGATTTCTGGTGTGCTGCCGCACGATCAGGCCATCGCGGCCATTAAAGACTCGATCCGAAAGACCTACGCCAAGAAAGGCGAGGAGATCGTGCAGATGAACCTTGCGGCGGTCGATCAAACATTAGCCAACCTGCACGAGGTGAGGGTGCCCGACCGCATTGCGAGCGAAATAGAAATCCGAAAACCGGTGGCCGGTGATGCGCCGTTGTTTGTGCGCGACGTACTTGGTCTCATGATCGCCGGCCGCGGCGACTGCGTGCCGGTGAGCGCTCTCCCGTGCGACGGGTCGTTCCCGACCGGTACCTCGCGATGGGAAAAGCGCAACTTGGCGGCAGAGGTGCCGGTCTGGGATCCGGATGTTTGTATCCAGTGCAACAAGTGCGTGATGGTGTGTCCACATGCGGTGATCCGCAGTAAAGTCTATTCGCCATCCGTGCTCGACTCCGCGCCTGCGACGTTCAAGTGGCGCGAGGCGCGGTTGCCCGATTGGAGGGGCTTGAACTACACGCTGCAGATTGCGGTCGAGGATTGCACGGGCTGCGGCATCTGCGTTGATGTCTGTCCCGCTCGCAACAAGTCGGAGGCGCGGCTGAAGGCGATTAACATGCGGCCGCAGCCGCCGCTTCGCGAGACGGAACGGGAGAACTGGGGCTTCTTTCTCTCGATTCCCGAGCTGGATCGGCGGCGAGTCAGCCTCGAACACATCCGCGCGCAGCAGGTGCAGCAGCCGCTATTTGAGTTCTCCGGGGCGTGCGCAGGCTGCGGCGAGACGCCGTATTTGAAACTGCTCTCGCAGTTGTTTGGCGACCGTCTAATCGTCGCCAACGCGACCGGTTGCTCGTCGATCTACGGGGGAAACTTGCCGACGACTCCGTGGGCCCAAAATGCTGAGGGTCGTGGGCCGGCATGGAGCAACTCGCTGTTCGAAGACAACGCCGAGTTCGGCCTCGGCTTCCGCGTCTCGCTCGACAAACAGCGAGAGTTCGCCGGGGAGCTCCTCACAAGGCTCGCACCGGAGGTGGGTGAACAGCTGGTGAATAACATCCTGCAAACCGAGCAACGGGACGAGGCGGACATCTTCGATCAGCGCGAACGTGTGCGTGAGCTGAAGCACCGGCTTGAGGCCCTCGACACGGATGATGCGATCAGGTTGGCCGCCATCGCTGACGCGCTCGTGCGCAAGAGCGTCTGGATTGTCGGCGGCGATGGCTGGGCCTACGACATCGGGTATGGCGGGCTCGACCACGTCCTGGCGAGCGGCCGGAATGTGAAGGTGCTCGTCCTCGATACGGAGGTCTATTCGAATACTGGCGGCCAGATGTCGAAAGCGACCCCGCGTGGTGCGGTCGCGAAGTTTGCGGCGGGCGGCAAGCCCGCGCCGAAAAAGGACCTTGGACTCATTGCGATGACTTATGGCAACATTTATGTGGCCAGCGTCGCGATGGGCGCAAAGGACGAGCATACTCTCAAAGCCTTCCTCGAGGCCGAAGCCTACAACGGTCCGGCACTGATTATCGCCTACTCCCACTGTATTGCGCACGGCATCAACATGACGACTGCCATGCAAGATCAGAAGGCTGCTGTGCAATCCGGCCAGTGGCTTCTCTATCGCTATAATCCTGATCTTTCGCGCGCCGGCCAGAATCCATTACACCTCGACTCTTCGCCGCCGAAACTGCCCCTCGAGCAGTACCTGGCCCTCGAGAATCGCTTCAGGATGCTTAGTGCGAGCAAGCCGGAAGTCGCGCGGCGGCTTTTTGCAGAGGCCCAGGCCGACGTCAACTCGCGGTGGGAACTCTACCAATACCTTGCGGCCCGGAATGGGGGCGAGAAACGTCCTTCTTCGAAAACCGTGGAGAAAACATGAATCTCAGTACGACCTATCTCGGCCTGAAACTGCGCACACCGCTGGTGCCGTCGGCGTCACCACTTTCCGAAAATCTGGACAGCATTAAGCGCATGGAAGACGCGGGCGCAGCGGCCGTCGTGCTGCCCTCGCTTTTTGAGGAGCAACTGCGCCACGAGAGTCACACGCTGCATTATCATCTCACCCACGGCACGGAGAGTTATCCGGAGGCGCTGACTTACTTCCCCGAACCGGAGGAGTTCCGCTTTGGACCGGACCTCTATCTCCGCAACATCGTGAAGGCTAAAGAGGAGGTGGACGTTCCCATCATCGCGAGCCTTAACGGCTCAACCTTTGGCGGCTGGACGACATTTTCACGGCAAATCGAGCAGGCAGGCGCAGACGCTCTGGAGCTGAATATCTACTCGATCCCCACCGATCCGGAACTCTCTTCCGAGGAGATCGAAACCAGCTACCTCACGATCGTCACTTCCGTGAGGGCACAGGTGAAAATCCCGATCGCCGTGAAACTCAGCCCGTTTTTCACCAATTTCGCAAGGTTTGCGCGCCAACTGGACAAGCAAGGCGCCGACGGGCTTGTGCTTTTTAACCGCTTTTATCAGCCGGACATCGATCTGGAAACCCTCGAGGTCACGCCGGCCGTCCTTTTGAGTACGCCGATGGCAATGCGCCTGCCGCTGCGCTGGATCGCGATCTTGCGCGGTCAAATCCGCGCAAGCCTCGCCGCCACCAGCGGCATCCATCGCGGCTCGGATGCGCTTAAGATGCTCATGGCCGGTACGGACGTGACGATGCTCTGTTCGGTGCTGATGGCGCGCGGAATCGACCACATCCGCTCGATCGAGCGCGAGATGCTCGAGTGGATGGAGGAGCACGAATACGACTCAGTCGAGCAACTCAAGGGCAGCATGAGCCAGCGCAACTGCCCCGACCCGAGCGCCTTCGAGCGCGCCCAATATATGCGAGCCGTCGGCACCATGAAAGCTCCGCTTTTAGGATGAATTAACGGCGAAGATTAGACTCGATATGAAAACCTCGCCCGAAGGCCCTCGGGAGTTTCAGAACCGGTTGTTGCGGATTGGTAAGCGTGCGTCCGGAACCCCGGAGTTGCTCGAACTCCGCGAGCTCGTGAGCGGATTGAAATGGGAGCTACGGCGCCTGCTGCGCGAAAACATCCGTCTGCAAGTCAGCGACGCTTCCGATGCGGGTGGCCGTGTAAAGGTTCTTCGCTGCGATATCGAGGATCTTATCCGGCATTTGGTTCTTGACGCGCGTGACGCAATGCCGGCAGGCGGCGAGCTTTGTATCCTGACTTGCAAGCTTGCCCTCGACGCCGAATATGTGCGAGCCCACCCGGAGGTTCCTCCGGGCAATTACGCCATGCTCGCGATCCGCGACACGGGTGATGGGTCAAATGCGGAAGGCCTCAAATCGTTCAACCGCAAAGTCGCCATTCGCAAGGGCAGGAGTCTCGGACTCACCGCTTGCTACGATGTCATCGATCGGCTTGGTGGACACCTCTTTGTCTCGCGGCATGCACACGAGACAGTGATCAAAGTTTACCTGCCAGAGGCTGGCGGCATTCCGACGGACAGTTGAGCACTTGGAGATGCGCTTAACGGGAAATCCCGCTATCGAGGTAAGTTCGTCGTTGGAACAGGTGTTCTCCGCTCAGTGGCAGGAATAAAAGCAGAGCCGGCGGATGCCGTGATCGCCGCCGAGATCACGCCCAGGACCTACCGCATGAGGCATGCTCCGTGAAGATTCACCATCTCAGCATCGAAGAGGCCTATTCGAGCATACAAAGCGCACCCTCTGGTCTGAGTTTGGACGAAGCGAGGCGCCGTCTTTCGGAATATGGACGTAACGAAGTCGAGGAAGTCTCACGTCGACCATCGCCGCTCACCTCAGTCGGTGAATTCATTCATTTCTTTGCCATCATTTTGTGGATTGCGGCCGGGTTGGCCTTCTTTTCCGAATGGCGATATTCCAGGGATGCGTGTCCTACACGCTGAACGTCGGCAAGCCTGCGCCTGTCCCACATAAACTCTGAAAACCACCTAGACCCCCTCCCATGCTCACCTTGTCGTCCCAGACCCGGGTCAATTCTAAACGACCGAAATCTGGTCAAATCTCAACGACCATTGACAGCGCCGAACACAAACCGCATCGGCTCCACAACGTTACCGCCGCCGAGGCGCGGCTTGGTGTGTCCAGCGATCAGCAATCCTTTGTCCACGTTGTAGTGAAGGATTCTGCCAAATGCCGCGAGATACTCACCGCACAAGAGCAATTGAGACGTTTTCCATGATCGCGTCGCAGATCGAGTCAGGATGCCCAATCCCCTTGCGGTCGACGAACTCCATACGTTGCTCCTCGACAGGGGTCTGTTTCGTTTCTTCGACAATGGATTCCTGATATTCGTTTTCTCTTCGATGAGTCCATCACAGGCTTGTCTGGCGCGAGTGGCGCAACGCCAGTGCTCTTAAGCTTGCTTTCATTGGTCTCATGAATCGGGGT
>DASTFP010000027.1:0-5646 GCA_035719865.1 Terrimicrobiaceae bacterium
ATGACGCCGATCTCTGTCGGACAGGCAGCGGCGCCGGCCGGTTGCCCGTCGACCGGTTCGACGGACTCCGCATTGAGCAGAGCACGAAGGACGGCTAACTCCGCCGTTACCCAGCTCTCCTGCGGCTGGACCAACCAGCGCAGGCGTCTGTTGGAGGGGATGTTGTAATTCGCGCGCAAGGTGCGCGCCAGGGTCGCAGCACGAAATACCGCTTCAGCATTAGGTTCTCGCGCGATCTCCTCCGCCTGTGGCCAGCCGGCAAACTGAACGCTTCCCGGGCCGAATCCGAGACCGTGCCAGAGCTCCTCGGTGACGAAAGGAGTGAAGGGATGCAGAAGAAGCAGAACGCGCCGCAGGGTGTAGTCGGTCGTCGCCAGTGTGCCCGCCTTTCGCGCGGGGTCGCCAAGATCCGCCTTTGCAGCTTCGATAAAGCGATCACAAAATTCGGACCAAACGAAATCATAGAGCGTCTGAGCGATCTCGCTGAAGCGGTAGTTGGCGTATCCGGTTTCGATTCGGCAAGTCGCCTCATGCAACATGGACAGCAAATTCTTTGCGAAGATGGATAACTCATGTCGAAACGGATTCGCCTCAGGATCTACGGGACCCTGCAACATCCGGAATCGGCACGCGTTCCAAAGCTTGTTACAAAAATTCCGGCCCTCCACGATTTGCTGCTCATCAAAACGAATGTCCTGCCCTTGAGGGGCGATGCGCATTAGACCATAACGCAGTCCATCGGCGCCGTATTTGGCAATCAAGTCGAGCGGATCCGGCGAGTTTCCGAGGCTCTTGGACATCTTTCGGCCCTGCTTGTCGCGAATGATCCCCGTGAAATAAACCTGCCGGAAAGGGACGTCGCGCATATACTCCAATCCCGCCATGATCATCCGCGCGACCCAGAAGAAAATGATGTCCGGACCGGTCACCAGCGCGCTGGTCGGATAAAATTTTTTCCGGGTCGGCTCATCCATGGTTTCATGCGCCCAGAGCCAGGATGAGAACCAGGTATCGAGGACGTCAGGATCCTGAACCCAGCCTTCGCCCGGGGGATCGATCTGGCAGAGGACGGATGTCTCGCGATCCTGGTCCCGCACGGGTGAGGTCCCGTTTGTCTCTCTGTACCAGACCGGGATTCGGTGTCCCCACCAGAGTTGCCGCGAAATGCACCAGTCCTGAATATTCTCCAACCAATGGTCATAGACCCTTTCCCAGCGCTCTGGAAAAAACTGAATGAGTCCGTCGCGCACGGCAGCGCGGGCTTCCGCCGTTCTCGGATACCTTAGGAACCACTGTTCCGAAAGGCGCGGTTCTATGGGGACGTCGGTTCGCTCGCTGAAGCCAACATTGTTCTCGTAGGGCTCCTCCTTGACCAGAACGCCCAGTTCCCGCAGCTTTTCAACGGCCTCGACGCGCGCCTCGAAGCGGTCGAGACCAGCGAAATCCTCCCCGGCAAGCTCGTTGAGCGTCCCGTTTGGATTCAGAATGTCGACCATCGGAAGACCGTGCCGCAGACCGATTTCGTAGTCTGCCTTGTCATGCGCTGGAGTGACTTTGAGCACCCCCGTCCCAAACTCGAAATCGACCGCTTCGTCACCGATGATGGGCAAGGTTGCTTGATTCTCGATTGGGAGAGGGCGTCGCGCGGTCTTGCCGATGAGGTGCCGGTAACGTGGGTCGCGTGGATTTACTGCCACTGCTGTATCTCCCATGATCGTCTCGGGGCGTGTCGTCGCGATTTCCAGAAAGGTATCGGGTTGATCGATCACCTCGACTTTGAAGTGATAGAGGTAGCCTTTTTGCGGCTTCGGTATCACCTCTTCGTCGCTCAGGGCGGTGAGAGACACTGGGCACCAATTGACCATCCGTTTGCCGCGGTAAATCAGTCCCTGGTGATAGAGATCAACAAAGATCTCCTGCACCCGGCGCGCGTAGGCCGTGTCCATCGTGAACCGCTCGCGACTCCAGTCGCAGGAGCAGCCGAGCTTCTTGAGTTGGGCGATTATTATTCCACCATGCTTCTCCTTCCATTGCCAAACGCGCTTGAGGAACTCCTCGCGCCCAAGATCATGCCGGGTCTTCTTCTCCTGCTTGCGAAGGGCGCGTTCGACAACTGTCTGCGTGGCGATGCCCGCGTGGTCCGTCCCCGGCAACCAAAGCACCTCGTGGCCAGTCAAACGGGCGCGCCGGGCAAGAATATCCTGAATCGTGTTGTTCAGGACGTGACCGAGCGTGAGAACGCCGGTGACATTCGGCGGAGGAATAACCAGCGAGTAGGCGGGTTTGGGCGAAGCCGGATCGGCAAGAAAGTGGCGGTGTTCCAGCCACCAGGCATACCATTTCTCTTCGACCGCGCTTGGTTCATAGGATTTCGCAAGTGCCGACATGGAGGGTCGATTCTGCGCAAAAACGCCCCGCGTTCAACTGGCTTCTGGCGCAATTTCCGCTTGCAGCGGCAGGAAACCACACTCAACTTGCAAGTCTGTGCGCCATGTCCTCGTCAGCCTCATCGTGCTCCTTTGGGCGTCAGTTTGTCGAGCTGAGTGGAACGTTGTGACGTGCGACAACCGGCGTTACGTCCCGATCGATAACGTGGCGACCTTCTACAAAATGAATCAGCCCGTCTCAATCGGGGAGCGATTTCGTCTCGCCGCCCCGGGACGGAGCATCGAAGGTGTCGCCGGCGGCCGCGACGTGCATATCAATGGTGTCAAGTACGTGCTTTGTTTTCCAATCGTTTCCCGGGATGGCCGCACGCTGATCTCGGCGATGGACGTGGTGAAAATTATTGAGCCCATTCTGAGACCGCAGAAGATCAAGAATCCGGGCACGGTCAAGACGGTCATTCTCGATGCGGGACACGGCGGTTTGGATAGCGGTGCAACCGGACCGTTCGGCAAGGAGAAAGACGCCGCGCTCGATGTGGTCCTCCGAGCCAAGAAGCTGCTGCAGGAAAATCGGTATCAAGTCCGCTCCACACGCCTCTCCGACATCTTCATCCCCTTGGGCGAGCGCACAAAATACGCCAACCGCCACGCCAACGCGATCTTCATTAGCGTTCATTTTAACAAGAGCAAAACCGGTGGGGCTTCCGGGCTGGAGACTTACTGTCTCGCTCCGCGCGGGGTGCCGTCCATGGACGAAGAGAACTTGAGCTACAGCGATTACGTGCAGCATCCCGGGCACCGAAATGATCCGGCCAATGTTGCGCTGGCAACTACGGTGCACGCCGCGCTGGTTCGCACTCTTGGGCTCACCGATCGCGGGGTGAAGCGCGCGCGGTTTGTCGTCGTCCGTAATATTCGGATTCCGGGAATACTTATCGAGGGCGGTTTTATGAGCGGGGCGCCTGACGCCCAATTGATCTCCAGAGCCGAATATCGACAACGCATCGCGGAGTGCATTCTCGAGGGGGTCAATCGCTACAAGCAGGTCGTCACCGAGCAGATTCCCTACCAGAGACCTTCAGCTGTCGTGGCGGCCACGGATCCGACCAGCGTTCCCAGCCTGGAAGGGGTGGCGCCTTCCGTCGGCTCCCAGATTGGAATAGAATCCTCGGTTGCTCAAGCCCAGAAGGCCCTGGAGTCCTCGGTCAAGAAGAACTGAGCAAGACGGCGGAAAGGACAAGTTCTTGCCCGAGGGTTGGGCACCGTAAGATCCGGCGAGCGGGCCTGGTCCCAAGGGGATCCCGCCGCACCTTGCGATTGTAATTCGGACCGCAAGCTGAAAGCTTGCGCAATTCCCATGGACGACGACCCACCTCGCGACTCGCGCCTCGACCCCATCGGTGTATTCGATTCCGGCATTGGCGGACTGACGGTCGCGGCAGCCTTGATGAGGCATCTGCCTTCCGAGATGATCTTCTATATCGGCGACACCGCGCGAGTCCCCTACGGCGGCAAGAGCCGGAAAACCGTGGAACGCTACAGCATCGAGATCGGCGGTCTCCTGCTTGCCGAACAGGCGAAAATGATTATCGTGGCCTGCAACACGGCTTCGGCGCTCGCGGTGCCGCGAATGAAGGAGCTTTTCAACGTCCCCGTTCAGGGGGTTGTCACGCCGGGCGCGCAGGCGGCCCTGCGCGTTACGCGCAACGGCCGCATCGGCGTCATCGGCACTCGCGCCACGATCGCGAGCGGCGCCTACGAGCATGCGATCCATGCAATCGATCGCAACGCAAAGGTCTTTAGCGAGGCTTGTCCTCTCCTTGTGCCGCTCATTGAGGAAGGGATGTTCGACGATCCCATCACCGACCAGGTTATCGATCGCTATCTTGCCCCGCTTTTTGCGGCGGACATCGATACGCTCGTGCTGGGCTGCACGCATTATCCCTTGGCCAGAGAGGCCATCGCCCGGGCGGCGGGCAACGACATTCACCTGGTCGATTCCGCGGAGAATTGCGCGCTTGCGGTCAAGGCTCTTCTGGGCTCTCAAGTTCCGGCCGCGCCAGCAGAGCGTCTCGGAAAGCTCGATGTGGCGCTGACGGATTCCACGGAGAGTTTTCTCCGCACGGCCGAGCGCGCCCTGGAGCTGGAAATCGGCGACGTGCAGCTTCGCATGGTGCAGGCGGAGTGACCAGGAGCTCCGCTACCCTTCCAGGGAGGCAGCGCCAGTCTTTGCATAGACAAGGCGCGCTTCCGGTGTAAAGATTCAAGGCATGCCGGCGGCTTTGGAGGAGAACGACGTGGTGGATCGTGTGCTCGATGGCGAGCGAATTTCCCAGGACGACGCCCGTGTGCTCTACCGACTTCCTTTGGAGGAGCTCGGGGCAATTGCCGACTATCGTCGCCAGGCCGCCAATGGCGATGCCTACGATGGCCGTGGTGGAGAAATCGTCACCTATATCGTCGATCGGAATGTCAACTATACCAACGTCTGCAATGTGTATTGCAAGTTCTGCGCGTTTTACCGCACCGAGAAGGACGATGACCATTACGTTCTCAGCATCGAGCAGATCGACCAAAAGCTCGATGAACTCTCGACGGAGGGCGGTGTGCAGGTGCTCCTGCAGGGCGGTCATCATCCCAAGCTCGGGATCGATTTCTACATCGATATGCTCTCGCACATCCGCGAGAAGTATCCGCAGATCAACATCCATGGATTCAGCCCGCCTGAGTTCAACCACTTCTCGCAGGTTTTCGGAATGCCGCTGCGCGAGGTGATTGAGAAATTCAAGGAAGCCGGATTGGGATCAATTCCGGGCGGGGGCGGTGAGATTCTGGTCGACCGTGTGCGTGACCGTATCGCGCCGCTTAAATGCAAAAGCGATCAGTGGCTCGAGGTGATGCGCATCGGGCACGAACTCGGCCTGCGCTCGAGCGCGACGATGATGTTTGGCCATGTCGAATCTGTAGACGACCGTATCGAGCACCTTCAGCGTCTGCGGGATACCCAGGACGAGACGGGCGGATTCACCGCCTTTATCTGTTGGACATTTCAGCCGGAAAATACCCGCCTGAAAGCGGAGACAGTCACCTCCGCCGAATACCTTCGTATGCAGGCGCTCTCGCGGATTTTCCTGGACAATTTCGAGAATCTGCAAAGTTCCTGGGTTACTCAAGGCCCAAGGATCGGTCAGATGGCGCTGAAGTTCGGAGCAAACGATTTCGGCAGCGTGATGATGGAGGAAAACGTGGTCTCCAGCGC
>DASTFP010000028.1:0-12244 GCA_035719865.1 Terrimicrobiaceae bacterium
TTATCCGTACGAGATTCAACCCTCCCGCTGTGCGCTTTTGATTATAGACATGCAGCGCGATTTCCTGGAGCCGGGCGGCTTTGGCGAAATGCTGGGCAACGATGTTTCCCAGCTCCGTCGCACGATCGATCCAAACCGCCGGCTGCTCGAGGTTTGGCGCAAGGCGGGCCTTACTGTCATCCATACCCGGGAAGGTCACCGTCCTGACCTGACCGATCTGCCTCCAGCTAAGAAAACGCGCGGGCGCAGCAAGACATCTATCGGCGATCCGGGGCCGATGGGTCGGATTCTGGTGCGGGGTGAGGCCGGACACGACATCATTTCGGAACTTTATCCGCTTCCCGGCGAACCCGTAATCGACAAGCCGGGCAAGGGCGCTTTCTTCGCCACCGATCTCCATGCCATTCTGCAGAATCGTGGAATCCAGCAGCTCATCGTCACCGGTGTGACCACTGAGGTCTGCGTGAACACAACCGTGCGAGAGGCCAATGACCGAGGCTACGACTGTCTTGTTCCCGAGGATTGCGTGGGTTCCTATTTTGCCGAGTTCCAGGAAATGGGCCTGAAAATGATCAAGGCCCAAGGCGGTATTTTCGGCTGGGTTTCCCACTCTGACAAGATCCTCGCCGCCTTCGCATGAGGCCGGCTCCCATCACTCGCGATCAACAATCACCATGACTACGACAATGACCAAGCCAAGACTCTGGGTGGCCGGAGACTGGAACGCCTTCTTCGGCTTCGGGACGAACATCCTTGTCAACCTGCTGACCTTGACGGCCCTGCTTCGGTTCGTGCTCAAGATGCCGGACGAGATCGTCTTCGGTCGCATTCTGCCTGCGACGGGCCTGATGCTCTGTCTTTCCACGCTCTACTACGCGTGGCTGGCTTATCGCATGGCGAAGCAAACGGGCCGCGACGACGTCTGCGCCCTGCCATCAGGCATCAGCGTGCCGCACATGTTCGTAGTTACCTTCGTGATCATGCTCCCGATCGCTCTGAAGACCGGCGATCCGATCAAGGGTTGGGAAGCAGGGCTCACCTGGGTGTTTATCCAGAGCTTTGTTCTCATGATCGGCGGATTTATCGGACCGGTTATCCGAAGAATTACTCCTCGAGCCGCCTTGCTCGGCACGCTGGCGGGCGTTTCCATCACTTTCATTTCCATGGCGCCGGCGGTTCAAATGTTCACGACCCCGCTGATCGGCATTATTTGTTTCGCAATCATTCTGCTCAGCTGGTTTGGCGGGGTGAAATACAGGGGCGTGCCGGCCGGTTTGGTGGCAATTGCTGTGGGCACCTCCATCGCCTGGGGGTCGACATTGGTAGGCCTGAACTACGGGGGAATGAGTTTCAAAGGTCTCGTCGACGCCGTCGCCAATTTCGGCTTTCGGGTGCCGATCCCAGCTGTTGGCCACGTATTTTCGGGCTTCGAATTTCTGGGCGTGATTCTAGTGACCGCAATTCCCTTCGGCATCTACGATCTTGTTGAGGCGCTTGACAACGTCGAAAGCGCGGCCGCGGCTGGCGACGAGTTTCCGACCACACGGGTCCTGACGGCCGATGGCGCCGTGAGCTTCATCGGTTGCCTGATGGGGAACCCGTTCATCAACGCGGTCTATATTGGCCATCCGGGGTGGAAGGCCATGGGTGGGCGCATCGGCTACTCCGCAGCCACAGGCATCAGCGTGATCCTTCTGTGCTGGTTTGGCACGATCTCGCTAATGATGGCGCTTATTCCGACGGTCGCGATTCTGCCCATCCTGCTCTACATCGGCATGTTGATCGGTTCACAAGCATTTCAGGAGACTCCCAAAAGACACGCTCCAGCGATCATTCTCGCTCTCACTCCGCACCTGGCACATTGGGCAGTCACTCTCATGAACGGTGCACTCGCCGCGGCAGGCACCCTCGCAGTCACCGACGAGCTTGCCGGCAAAATGAGGGACCAGGGCGTCCTCTACCGGGGTCTCGAAATTCTGGGAGGAGGCTCGATCCTGGGCGGCCTCATTCTTGGAGCCGTCGCCGTTTGCATCATTGACAGGAACTTCCTGAAGGCGGCGGGATTCGCTCTCGCAGGCGCCATTTTGACTTTCTTCGGCTTCATGCATGGACATCAAATCGGCATTGCCCACGACCCGAGCGTGGCATTGAGCTACCTGGTCGTTGCCGTCATCTTTGCTGGTTGCGCCAAGCTTGTCGTTGCGGAGTCAGGCAGCAAGGAAGCCGTCGAGCACGCCGGCGCACTGCCCCAGCTTGCCGAATGAAAGGCGCTTCTTGCGAAGCTGCGGCGATCCGGAGAGTCTGAGGCAATCTACAGGTCGGCAGGCGCGTTGAGCAGCCCTGCGACGCGCTTAAGCAGACGACCCGCGGCCCCGCCATCGAGCACTCGATGGTCAAAGCTCAAAGTGAACGCCGCTTCGGTCACGGGAACGAACTCCTTCTTTGCGGCAGTCCAATGCGGCACCACCTGCCCGCAGCCCATGCCCAGCAGCAAGGTTTGCTCCGGCAGCGGAATTGGTGTGGCGATGGTGAGTCCGAACACCCCGTAATTAGTGACCGTAGCGATGGAGCCGCCAGTATCCTGCGCGGAAAGACGTCGGCGCCGTGCCAGATCGACAAGCCGGTCATAGCGGTCCACAAGATCGGCGAGCATGAATTGGTCCGCGTTTCGAATCACCGGAACCAGCACTCCATCCTCAGCCTCCACGGCAAAACCGATGTCGATCGAACGGGGATGAACGATGCGATCACCGACCAACCGGCCCGCCGGGGCGCTATTCTCCGAAAGAGCGATCGCCAGCGCGCGAAGCGCGTAAAGAGCCGGACCGGCCTTCCGCGGAGCCATCGCCTTGCGATGTGCAAGCATTTCATCGAGTCGCACAGGAAGAACAACTGTCGCCAGCGGCCGCGTGGCGCTGCGCCGCATGGCATCAGCCACAGCCACCCGCATGGACGAAGCCGGCGTGATGCGATTGCGCTCGAGATCCTCCAGGAACTTTTCCAGGTCTTCAATCGTTACACGCCCCCCGGCACCGCTTCCGGCTATCCCAGCGAGGTCCGCGGCATGTAGTCCGAGTTCGGTCATACGCGCCTTCATGCGCGGTGACAAATAGGTGGCTCCACCGGCAGGCGCCGGAACCGGAAGGCCGGTTACCGTTGGCTCGACCTGGCGGGGCGCAGCCGGCACTGGACGGCGTTGCTTCGGCTTTCGTCGGCGGGTCTCCTGGGAATCTTCGTCAAGCCCCAGTCTGCGAGCCTCTTCAGCGGAGACCTCAACGTATCCAAGAATCGCTCCCACCGGGTAACTTTCGCCTTCCTGCGCGAGGAGTTGGACAAGAGTCCCCGTGCTTGGCGAGGTGACTTCCATCACGGCCTTGTTCGTCTCCACTTCGATGACGTCCTTATCGGCTTCGAGGGAGTCACCCTCCTTGACGAGGATTTTCACGACTGTCGCCTCGGCGATGGATTCGCCGAGCTGTGGCATTAATATCGGGACCTGAGCCATAGTTACATCTCCAGGAGGCGCTGCATCGCGGAGGCGATGGCGCTCGCCGTTGGGCGATGAGCCGCCCACAAATCAGGATGATAAGGAACGGGAGTATCCCGCGCATTCAGCCGCTGTGGCGGCGCGTCGAGAAGATCGAATCCCTCGGCGGTGACACGGGCGACCACCTCTGCGGCCACTCCACCCCAGGGCCACGCCTCGCTGACGCAAAGTATTCGCCCGGTTCGCGCCACGGACGCCAGCACGGTGTCGGTGTCCAGCGGTTTTACCGTTCTTAAATCCACGACTTCGATTTCATATCCATCCGCGACAAGTTCTTGGGCCGCAGCGAGAGACTCGTGCAACATCGCGCCATACGTGACGATAGTAGCGTCGCGCCCCTGCCTCGCCAGCCGCGCCTTGAAAGCCGGCGCGACAAGATCGGGCAACCGCTCAGCCTTCAGGTGGTTGTAAAGAAACTTATGTTCACAGAAAAGCACGGGGTCATCAATGGCCACCGCCTCGACCAGCATGGAATACACGTCCTCGACGGTGCCGGGGGTCATTACGACCAAGCCAGGATAGTGCGCATAAATCGCCTCCATGCTCTGACTGTGAAATGGTCCGCTGCCTGGAGTACCCCCGGAGGGCAGCCGCACGACAATCGGACAGGGAACCTCCGTTCGATAATACAAAGTGGCCGCGTGGTTCACGATCTGATTGAAACCGCATACAGAAAAATCCGCGAATTGCATTTCCACGATTGGACGCATGCCCTCGATGGCCGCGCCAATGGCCACGCCAATAATGGCGTCCTCGCTGAGCGGCGAGTCAAGAACCCGACCCGGAAACTCCCTGGCAAGGTTTTTCGTGGCCTTGAACGCACCCCCAAACGAACCAATATCCTGGCCATAAAGGAACACGCGCGGATCGTCCGCCAACAACTTGGCCAATGCGGAGCGAATGGCTTCCAGGTAGGTGATCATACCCGCGCCAGATCCCCCGAAGGAATCGAGACAGCCCGCCAGTCTTCCTCCGCAGGATCCGGCGAAGCTTCCCTTTGCACCCTCGCGGCGGTGGTGTCCACCTCTCTCTTGGCCTCAGTCCGCCAGCCGGCGATCTGCTCGGCAGACGCCCAGTTCTTTTCGATCAGGAATTCCTCACTCACCTTAAGGCAGTCGCGTCCCACATGGGCTGACTTCAAACCGGGATCGACATAACCGGCATCATCGTGCTCGCCATGTCCGACCAGGCGCAGGAGGTCTCCGACAACGAACTGCGGGCCGCCGCCACTGCGCGCCGCCTCGATAGCGGCACCGACAATCCTCAGACAATCGGCGAGGTCCGTGCCGTCCGCGCGATGCCCCGCAATTCCATAGCCCGCGGCCTTGTCGAGCAAATCCTTGCAGGCAAACTGCCGGTCGTTGGGCGTCGAATAAGCGTACTGGTTGTTCGCGACGACGACCACCAGGGGCAGCTTTTCCACCGCGGCAACGTTGAGCCCTTCGTGAAACGCGCCGGTCGAGGTTCCCCCGTCGCCGAGACATGTCGCTCCGACAACGCCGGTCTCCCCGCGAAAGCGCCGCGCCATCAGGCCCCCCGCGACGGCAGGAATCATCGCGCCGAGATGGCTAATCATCGCATAGTAACCTTCGCGCGGGCGTCCGCGATGAATGTTTCCATCACGGCCACGCATCGAGCCCAGCTGCGACCCAAGATAGGTCCGAAACGTATCCAGCACCGAATCCCCGAAGGCCATCCGGCCAGCCTGATCCCGAATCAACGGGGCAAAAATGTCGCCCTTGCGAAGATTGAGACCCACCGAAACACTCAGCGCCTCCTGCCCCCGCCCCAAAAAGACACCCCCTTTGATCAGACCGGCACGATAGAGACTCGCCAGCTTCTCCTCGGCGACGCGCGCCAAGAGCATGAAGCGATACGCTCTCAGATATTGACCGCGTTTGGGACTGAGCCGCGCTCCGACAGATGACATCACTCTAGAGATAGATCAGCCTTCGAGGGCCCGCAATCCCAACCGGGCTCAGGTCGCCGGAACCACCCGCCAGAGGAGCAGAAAAATAATGGCGAGGGCAATCAGTAGGGCCGCCGTCTTGAGTTGCGCCGCAAAGCGCTGGCGGGACGGGGTGTGCAGGCTGCCGGCGCGTGTCCGACGCCCACCGCCCCCCATGGCATAGGGTGAAATCGCGCGGCCCGCGGAAGCCGCACGTCGCTTTGCCAACTCGCGTTTCTGCTCCTCCTGCGCTTCCATCACCGTTGGCAGAAGTTTCAGTTTCTTCTCGAGCTCTTGCGCTTTGCGCAGGATCTCCTCGCGCTGCTGGTCGAGCAGACGCTCCTCCGCGGCTATGCGGTTGGGCTTGGATCCTGTTGGCTTCGCCATGCTAGTTTGCTCCGAAAATTGACCACGCCCAGAGGGCAAGCGCCGCCAATCCGATAAGCTGAATCGGCAACGTGAAGGCGAAGCCGGACTTCATCCAATACTTAAATCCTCGCTCCTCGGTATCACCATAATACGACTCAAAAGGACTAGGCAGGGTTCCTGTCGCCGCGGGGCTGTCCGGCGGGCTCTCCGCCGCGATCCTTGCCTGAGCTTTCACATATTCCACCCGCGCGTCCTCAACAGCGCTCAACGCCTTGCTAAGTTCCTTGGGTAAATCGGCCGCACCCCAAGCCTTAGGGTTGATGGCCTCGATATGGCGCAAGTGTTGCGTAAAGGAATTGTGAATGGAATTGAGCTGTTCAAGCCGCTTCTGAGCTTCCTCCGCTTCGCGCTGGACAGTAACTAGCGAACGGGTGAGTTTGTCGGCCATCTCCGAGCGGCCAACCTCGAGTTCATCCTGTCGCTTCTTGAGCTCTTCAAGGCGGAGCTTCTGCTTCTCGATGTCCTCGAGCTGCCGCTTCAGTTTCTCCAGCTCGGTATTGGTCTTCTGAACCTCCTCGCCAAGGTCTTCGGGATTCTCTTCTTCCAAATCGAGATAGGGGTCTGAGGCTTTGCTGGGATCCGGTGGCATAAAAATTGAGCGCTGTGAAAATTGACTACGCCCAGCGAAAATTTCCAGCACAAACAGTCAGCGGCCCGCCATTGCTTCCAATAAAAGACCTTTGAGGTAAGAAGTTTCCGGCAAATGAACAAGGATGGGATGGTCCGCTCCCTGGCTCAATCTGCGAATAATCCGGGCCGACCGCCCGGCGTCGGAAAAACCCTCCGCCACCGCGGACTCGAATTCGACGGCCGACACGTGATGCGAACAAGAAAATGTCGCCAGCACACCGTCCGCCGAGAGAAGCTTGGCACTCCGAAGATGCAGCTCCCGGTAGCCTCTCAGGGCATCGTTTATTTTGCTGCGCGCGCGCGTGAATGACGGCGGATCGAGGATGATCATGTCGTAAAGATCACCGTGCCTTTCGGACGCCTTGAGAAAGTCAAAAACGTCCTCCTCTCTCACAGAGAGATCGAAGCCATTTCGTTTTGCATTCTCCTTCAGCCTTCCGACGCTGTCGACCCCGCTTTCCACCGCCGTAACCTCGCGCGCTCCGCATTGAGCGCAGGCCAGCGCAAAACCGCCCTGGTTGGAGAAGCAATCCAAGACCCGTCGGCCCCGCGCACGGTCGGCCACGATCGCATAGTTCTCCAACTGGTCGAGATACAGACCGGTTTTCTGACCGTGAAGAAAATCCACCAGAAAGCGCACTCCACGCACGTTAATCTCCCGCTCGCCGGGATCTCCCCCCAATAGGATTCCGTTCGCGAGCGGCAATCCCTCGGCCGTGCGGACGGCTCCATCATTGCGCTCAACGATGTACCGCACCTCGGGAAGCTCCGACAGGATCCCGGCAATCGACTCCTTGTGCCTGTCCATCGCAAGCGTCAGGGTCTGCAGAACGATCACGTCGCCGTAGCGGTCCGCAATCACACCCGGCAGGCCGTCCGCCTCGCTCCAGACAACCCGGCATAAGTTCGGATCGCAACCGGCTTGCGCTCTCCAAGCCACCGCCTGCCTTATCCGCCGCGAGAAAAAGTCTGCGTCAAGAATCTGCCGTCGTCTTGAGAATCGCCGGGCAATGATTTGCGACCTGGAATTGTAGATCGCCGACCCCAGCATCTTGTCCCGCCCATCTTTGATGGAAATTACATCACCGTCCCCCGGATTGCCGAAAATCTTGAGAACCTCGCTGGAATATACCCAGTCATGCCCATGAAGGATCCGGGCTCGCGGGCGAACAACCAAACCGGCCATGAAAATGCCTAGCGCCGCCTTTCGAGCCTGCAACCGGCCCGTGCCGCTATCAAAACGAAACGTCCCGAGACACTCGCGCGCTCGGGACGAGGAAAGGCGGGCAGAGTAGTCGGCAGAACTATTTCTGGCTGCGCTCTTCGATGTATTTCACGACGTCGCCGACCGTCTGGAGCTTCTCAGCGTCCTCGTCCGGAACCTCCACACCAAACTCCTCCTCAAACGCCATGACCAGCTCGACAGTATCGAGCGAGTCGGCTCCCAGATCTTCGATGAATGAGGCGGTAGGGGTAACCTGCTCCGGGTTCACTCCCAATTGCTCGACGATGATGTCTTTGACTTTTTCTTCAACGGTTTTTTCGGACATGGCAGGTGATAATTCAGTGGCTAGGCCTAGTGATCGTCAGGAGGTTTGGCAACAAATAATTTGCAAACTTGGCGCGGACCGAAAAACGGGGCTTCCGCCCGGAGGTCAAGCGCAAAAAATCTGTCATGACTTCGCTGTTTCACGACGTCTGCGAAAAGCTCCGGCGCGCTTCGGCATGCGCTTTGCGGAGACTCCCGGGTCCCCGGCGGCTTGAGAAAACCTTTTAGGGCGACGGCGTGACGGTCGTCGTAGCCGTGTAGTCGGGGTAGCCGATGACGTCGGCCTTAATCGTGTAGGTCTCCGAGGGCTTCATCTCTCTGGTGGCAACTTTCTCGGAGTATTCGATTCGCTCCTTCGGATTGACGATGACGATCCCCTCCTGCAACATGAACGCGCGATCCTCGGACCATTTCTCGATCACCTTCCCCGAGGAATCATCGGTCTGCATGTCAATGCGCTGCGTCGTGTTGAAGTCCAGACGAAGAAGGTTCTTCGTGTTATTGCGGACGGTATAGGTCGCATCCAGTTCGCGACGTTCGGCCAGTGAGAATTCAGAGGGTTCCGCCACCAACTCCTGCGTCGTTTTCTCCGGACGCAGCCGACCAAGCCTCACGGAAGCAAACATGTCTGTGAAAAATCTCTTGAAAATACTCGTCACGCTATCCGGACTGTCCTTGGACTTGGGAAAAACGGCGACCCGCTCGGACTCCAGCAATTCTTGACCTTCCTGGCTCATCGCATACTTCGCCGACTGGCGCTGCGCGAAAAACGGACTGCCCTCATCCGGTGGAAAAACCGCAAATGCCGATGAGGAATCTTTGGGGACCGGTTCCTGCTGCGCCAGCAGAACTCCAGGGGCAACGAAAGCCAAAAGCATCGCGAAGAACTTCATAACATTAACTTGCTAGGCTACCCGGACCGCAGTTGCAAATCCCTTCTTGATAATTATCGTCCGCCCATGCGCTGCTTCCTCCCATTTCTCCTGCTTTCCATGCTGAGCCTCGAAGCGGCCGAGAGGAAGCAACCGTCGACGATCTCGATTCGGCTGCACGCGGAAGGGAATCCACGCGAGGGCGAGACCTTCGTCGTCCCGGTCACGCTCACGAATCCACCCAAGCAAACGGTTATTCGCAAAGTGCCGCTCATCTCCGAGCGCGACATCGTCGGGTTCTATCCCTTCGCTGCGGCGGATGGCACCATCGGCTGCTACTTCAAGCTCGACGCCAGCGGAACAAACAAGCTCCTGCAACACACCACCGAGTTCCGCGACACGCTGGTGGTGGCCTTGATCAACGGGCGCGTCGCCTGCGCGATGATGGTCGGCCAGAAGATCAGCGACGGAATCATGCCCGTTCACTCGGGCTTTCTTCCCCGGGAGATGGTCGAACTTCAGGCACGCTATCCCATCATCGGCAAAGAAAAGGAGTTTCCCGAACAGCAAAAGAAAGCTCTCGCGCTTCTCAAGCAAGTCAGAAAGCAGCAGCCCAAGCCGAAGCCGACACCGAAGGGCGCACAGCAATGAGTGCGGCGCGCGCGCTCGGTTCTCTTTTGCTCGCCCTCGCTAGCCTGCGGGCCGAGCCCCTGCTCGATTTTCCCACGGACAACCGGGCCCTGCTCGAAGGACGCCCGCAAGACTTCTTCATGTACGTCAACCGGGACTTCGAGGGCGAAAGGTCCTATCCCTGGCAGGGCGGGCAGTTCGGATTCGTCCGCGGACCGGTGCGTGACGGAAGCAAAATTCGCTATGCTCAGCTTCATGAAGGAATCGACATCCGCCCGGTGCATCGCGACGCTCAAGGGAACCCAACCGATGAGGTGCGCGCCGCCGCGGCGGGCACCGTCGTCCACGCGAGTCGCGAAGCCGGCGCGTCCAACTACGGCAGGTATGTTGTGTTAGAGCATCGCTGGGACGACTCTTCGTTCTACACTCTCTACGCGCACCTCGCCTCTATCCTGGTTGAAGTCGGACAGTCGCTGCGCCAGGGCGAGACTCTCGGCATCATGGGATTCACGGGGTCCGGAATCGACCGTGAACGCGCGCATACCCATTTTGAAGTCTGCATCATGCTAAATAGAAACTTCGAGGCATGGCACGACGTCAATTTTCCGAGGGATCCCAACCGCCACGGCGTCTACAATGGCTTGAATCTTGTTGGCGCCGACCCGGCAGCCTTGCTCCTCGCCGCACGCCGAGATCCCGCCCTGTCGATTTCCGGCTTCTTTGCCAGCGCTGAACCCGCTTTCAAAATTACTATCAAGAATTCGCCAAACTTTTACCTTATTCGCGCCTATCCGTGGCTCGTGGAACGTGGCGAGATTGCCAACCCCCCAGCCTGGACGGTCACGTTCTCACGCTACGGCGTTCCGATCAAAATCGAGGCGGCACGAACCGTTGTCAGCACACCCGTTGTCGCGTGGGTCAAGGCCACCGGGGAACCTTACGCTCGCATCACCAAGAACATTGTGACCGAACCCTCAGCGTCTCCGCGGCTCACGGCCTCCGGGATGCGCTTCGTAAAGCTGCTCACGTGGCCCGACTGAATGCCGGACGCAAAGCGGCAGCCGCGCGCAAGCCTTTGCAGTCTACCGGACCTGAGTCTCCGAATGCCAATTTCGCAGTTTCCAGGGTTGCCGGGAACACCCCTCGTTTTTTGATGCGCTGCACTCCTGCTCTTGCGGTCCGAAAGGCCTTTCCAATTTCCATCGCAACGTCAGTGGCCCATCGAAGCGGGCCAGAGAAATTCAAGGTTCATGCGAGATCAGTTTAAGGAGGCCAGGAAAGCGCTTGTTCAACTCCTTCCTGCGCACCGAGCTCATGCACCTGGTCCCTTCGCAGCGCGTAAAGATTATCCCAGCCTCCCGCAGGACATCGAAATGATGCGACCGGGTCGCTTTCGCGACGTCCAACGAAATTTCATTGCATGCGAGCTCTCGCTCCTCCTCCGCCAGAAGCGCCTGCACGATGGAAACCCGACACGGGTCCGATAAGGCCTGCATCACCGCCGTCAGGGAAACTTTGTCCAGAGAGGGATGACTATACGCTTTCATTGTGCCAGGTTACCTTAGCACAGCTGTAAAGTTCGAAAAAGATCGAAATTACTGGTTGACGCGGCGCGGAGTCTTGTTAATGTTCGATCATATACGAACTTCATCGCTCACAGGGACACTGGGCAGCACCTTTAGGAACACAGGAATTATCACGATGGAATACAGACGGCTTGGCGGATCGGGATTCAAGGTCCCTGCCCTTACCCTTGGTACCGGCACCTTTGGCGGCAGCAACGCGTTCTTCAATGCCTGGGGTTCAACGGGCGTCGAGGAGGCCACGAGGCTCGTCGACATCTGTATCGAAGCGGGCCTTACGATGTTCGACTCGGCTGACGTTTATTCCGATGGTCTGGCCGAGGAGGTTCTGGGCCAGGCAATCAAGGGACGGCGCGGGCAGGTGCTCATCTCCACCAAGGCGACCTTTCGCCATGGCGATTCGCCGAATGATGTCGGTTCTTCGCGCTGGCATCTCATCCGGAGCGTCGAGGCGAGCCTTAAACGGCTCGCTACAGACTACATCGATCTCTTTCAACTGCACGGTTTCGACGCGATGACGCCTGTGGAAGAAGTGCTCTCAACCTTGGACATTCTCGTGCGCGCCGGCAAAATCCGCTACATTGGCTGTTCGAATTTTTCAGGCTGGCATCTGATGAAATCACTGGCAGCTTCGGACAAGTATGGCTGGCCTCGCTACGTGGCTCACCAGGCATACTATTCGCTAATCGGTCGCGAATACGAATGGGAGTTGATGCCGTTGGCGCTGGACCAGAACGTTGGCGCCGTTGTCTGGAGCCCTCTCGGCTGGGGACGCCTTACGGGCAAGATTCGCCGTGGACAACCGCGACCGGAAACCAGCCGGCTTAACGATCCGAAGAACGTCGAGGCCGGCCCGCCGGTCGATGACGACTTCCTTTTCGATGTCGTCGACGCGCTGGACGAAGTGGCCAAGGAAACTGGCAAGACGATTCCCCAAGTAGCCCTGAACTGGGTGTTGCAGCGTCCGACAGTCTCCACTGTGATCATCGGGGCGCGCAACGAGGAACAGCTCCGGCAAAACCTCGGGGCCGTCGGTTGGACTCTCACGCCGGACCA
>DASTFP010000029.1:0-3315 GCA_035719865.1 Terrimicrobiaceae bacterium
GGTCCTGCGAATTCCCCAGAAGGGTTCGAGCGCCTTTAAGCAGCAGCGTAACCGGATACTGCGCCAGGAAATCCTCCAACCACTTCTGCCGCGTTCGGCCTCGCTGCGGATACAGGCGCTCCATTTCTCCGGGATGTGGGGTGAGCAACCGTGGACCGGCACAGTGCTTGAGAAGATGGACATCGCGAGAAAGAGCGTTGAGCGCGTCGGCATCCACCACCATGGGCTGCGCGGCCTCCCGGACGACCGAAAGCACTTCCGCGGCGTTTTCAAGACCCAGCCCAGGCCCGATGGCAAGGGTATCGAAACGCAGATCGTGCACTTCACGATAGCTCTGCACGCGCTTGACCATGACTTCAGGGATGCACGAGATCGTCAGCGACGCAGCTGCGTCCTGCTTCGCCAGGAGAGTGACGAGGCCCGCTCCCGCGTGCATCGCCGCCGCGCTGCAGAGACGAGCTGCGCCAGTAAACCCAGGAGATCCGGCAATGATACCCACCCTGCCACAGTCACCCTTGTGGAGATCGAACGAACGCGCGGGAAGCCAGGCCCTCAACGTATTGGCAGTCGCGATGCGCCACGGCCCCACCTCCGGTGGCCGGAGTTCATCAAGCTCAACGAGCGCCAAACGACCGACGGCATTGGTCGCCGAATCGGCCGTCAAGCCGGTTTTCACGCAAGCTATCGTCGCAGTGAGATCTGCCTCCACACACGTCGAAGCCGGCAGCCCCGAGTCCCCGTCAAGACCGCTCGGAATATCGATGGCCAGAACCCACGCGCCCTCATCGCGCCTCATGCCGTTCAACGCCTGGATCGACTCCGCTATCGCTTCGCGCGGCTCGCCGCGCGCTCCGATACCGAGTAGACCGTCCAAGACGACTTTCGGGCCGCGCGCTCGGCTTCGGTCGCCAGATTCCGGAAGCTCCGCCAGCTTCCTTGCCGTAAGCGGCGACAGCGCGGCCTCCGGGTAGCTGAAGCGGAGGTCGAAGCTCCATCCCCAGCCGGCGAGATGCCTTGCGGCCACGAGCCCGTCTCCGGCATTGTGGCCCTTGCCGCAAAACACACTGCAATGGCCGGGCATACGATGGAATTGCCGGACAATCTCAGCTATCCCGCGCCCGGCTCGCTCCATCAAGTCCTCCGCCTGCACGCCCCGGGCGAAGGCCGCCTCTTCGGCGAGTTTCATTTCTTCGCACGTGACGGGCATCGCCTGGTAGATGGCTGGACGAACGGCAGGGCCGCAGGGTCAGCTAAAAAGGTCCCTGAGGCGGTCAGTGAAGCTCTTGTGCATGGGGGTGTTGTCGTCCCCGCAGAGCTCTGCGAAGTGCTCTAGCGCCTTGCGCTGTTCGGAATTGAGCCTCGTTGGGACTTCCACTTGCACACGGGCGAGGATGTCGCCTTGACTGGACCCATGCAGGGCAGGCATTCCCTGGCCACGGACTCGGAAGACACTGCCGCTCTGCGTGCCAGAGGGAATCTTCAAATTCACGGCGCCCGAAAGAGTCGGCACGCGAACCTCTCCGCCGAGCGCGGCAATGGCGAACGGAATCGGCATTTCGCAGTGAAGGTCCATCCCGTCGCGCTGGAAGATAGCGTGCTCCTTGATATGAATGACCACGTAGAGATCGCCGGGAGTTCCGTTGCGCAAACCGGCCTCACCCCCGCCGCCGCTGCGGAGGCGGGCACCTTCATCGATACCCGCGGGAATCTTGAGCTTCACGCGAGACGTGCGCTCCACCCGACCATCGCCGTGGCACGTGCGGCACGGCTTTTCGATAACGCGACCTGTGCCCTGGCAATTTGGGCACGTCTGGGCAACCTGAAAGAAACCACGCGAGGCGACGACCTGGCCGCGTCCCCGGCAGATCGAGCAAGTAACCGCGTGCGAGCCCTTTTGCGCTCCGGATCCTTCGCACGCCTCGCAGGCATCCAACTTGCGAATCTCAATCTCTTTCTCGCAGCCGTCAGCGGCCTCCTCGAGAGAGATCTGCATGTCGTAACGCAGGTCTGATCCCCGCTGACGTCCTGAACCATCCGTCTGGCCACCACCAAAGAAATGCTCAAAAATTCCACCCGAACCGCCGCTGGTCCCAAAAACCTCGCGGAACAGGTCGAAAGGATCGTGAAAACCTCCGCCTGCCCCGCCAAAGCCACCCTGCTGGAATGCTGCGTGACCGTAGCGATCGTAGGCGGCTCGCTTCTGCGGGTCGATAAGAACCTCGTACGCCTCGCCGAGTTCCTTGAATCGATCCTCCGCCGCGCGATCGTTCGGGTTCTTATCCGGATGAAACTTCACCGCGAGCTTGCGGTAGGCGCGCTTGATGTCCTCCTCGCCCGCCTCTCGATCGACTCCGAGAATCTCGTAATAATCGCGCTTGCGAGTCATCAGGCGGGAGGTCCCTTGGAAACCACGACACTTGCCGGACGTATCAAACGGTCCTTCAATTTGAAGCCTTTCCGAAGCTGCCGGACGACTGTGCCTTCGGCCACGCCTTTGCTTGGCTCGTGCGCGACAGCTTCGTGAAGATGCGGATCAAAACGATCCCCAACCGCGTCCACAATCTCGACGCCATGGTCGCGAAGGAAATCCTCAAGTTGTTTGCGCACCATTTCCAGACCCTTAACAATTCCGGCCGCGTCCGACGAGCTTCTGGCCGCCTCGAGGCCGAGTTCAAAGTTATCGAGAATGGGCAGCAGGCTCTCGAGGAGCGAATTGTTGGCGTAGCGAATCGCGTCCTCCTTCTCGCGAGCGACACGCTTCCGGTAGTTATCAAGGTCCGCGCGCGCCCGAAGAACGGCGTCTTTGCACTTTTCCAGCTCCGCGGCGAGCCCTGCTGGGGCTGCGGGCTGCGGTTCCTCGAGAGCCTCAACCTTGGGACCGGTCTCGGCCTCATCTCTGCCGGATTGGACTTCGTCGGGATGCGAACCCTGGACGGGCTCGGATTTTGACTTGCCGATCACGCGACTCCCCCAAGCTTGTGAGGCGTCAGGCTGCTCTTTGCCGACGGGCGCAGTCTGGCCTCCAGGGTTGACTTCTGGTTGGTCATTCATCGTTTACGGATGGCAATCAATGTAATGTCGTCATGCTGCGGATAATTCCCCGCAAAATTTTTCACCTCTGCGGTAAGTCTCTTGATGATGCCTGGCGCTCCCTGCAACGCACTGGATTGCAGAACTTGCACCAGCCGGGGCAATCCAAACTCCATGGCTTCTCCGTCAAGGGCTTCAGTCGCCCCGTCCGTATAGAGTAAAAGGCAATCATCGGTCGCCAGCTCAAAGGAGAGGTCGGCGGTGACTCTATTGAAGACTTCCCCG
>DASTFP010000030.1:0-7189 GCA_035719865.1 Terrimicrobiaceae bacterium
TGGGTTTCGACGCCTACCAAGTAATCGAGGAGGAGGAAAAGCTGCGAACTGAGGTGGGCGATGATCTGGGCAGTGGCTTTGCAGAGTGGAAACGCGGCCTCTGGGCGGCTCGGTCACAAATGGCGGCAGCGGGAATCACCAACCGGAACGAGAAGGGATAAGCGCAACAGACCTCCCCTCCCGGGTTGGCAGAGGAGATTGCGGATCTTTCGACCTCCTCGACAAAGACCTGGAGGGCTCGAAGATAGTCGCTGGACAACCTCGGGCTGACCGGTGGATTTTTCCAGGCCAGACTCATCAGTTCACCCGCTCAACCCGGCACTGAGCTACCCGAGTGTCCTTCAACCAAGAGTTGGACAGCCAGTTGTAACGAATGCCGAAAGAAACTTCCAAATGGCCGAGGCGCCTCCAACCAGTTCTTAAAGAGTTGCTTGGAAAGGGCTGAAGCGGGGCGGAGTCCGGGGAGCGCACGCGTGGAGGGGAGAAGGCCCCTCCCCCTTCTGCGCGTGCAATTTCCGGCGTCTCGCCGGAAAACCCTGTTCGGCGAGACGCCGAACAGCACACGCGAGGACGCGTATGCTCCCCGGACTCCTCGGCGGCCGAAAGCAATCACTTCACTATTGAACACGCGGAACTTGTTTTGGCATTTGCTCTAAACTAGGCGGCCGGGGCGACCTGCGAAAGGTGCCGACTCTAGCGCAGGGGCTCGCTTAAGATTGCGCGACAAGCTGGGCCTTGAGGGACTGCGAGAAAATCAGACGCCACCGCGAGCCCTGAGCAACTCAGGAACGAGCGACCTGCGGCTCGGCGGCGGGCGGTGCGAAACTCGGTTTCTTCTTAGTGGTGAATTTCCGAATCACCACGTAGAAAACCGGTGTCAAGAACAGACCGAAAAAGGTCACGCCAAGCATGCCGGCGAAAACGGCCGTGCCGAGAGATTGGCGCATCTCCGCGCCGGCTCCCTGAGCCAGCATGAGGGGAAGAACGCCGAGTATGAACGCGAAGCTTGTCATCAGGATTGGACGAAGGCGTAACCTGCAAGCCTCCTCCGCCGCCTGGAATCGGTCGCTGCCCTGATCTTCGCGCTGCTTGGCGAATTCGACGATGAGGATGGCATTCTTGCAGGCGAGACCGACCAGCACGACAAAGCCGATTTGCGTGAGAATGTTGTTATCCATGCCGCGCAGAAAGACGCCGCCGAGCGCTGCCAGCACGCACATCGGCACGACGAGGATGATGCTCAAGGGTAACGACCAGCTCTCGTATAAGGCAGCGAGGATGAGAAAGACGAACAGCACACAGAGGGGAAAAATGAAAACGGCCGTATTGCCAGCCAGAATCTGCTGGTAGGCCAGCCCTGTCCACTCGAAGCCAAATCCATCGGGCAGAACGCGGGTGGCGACCTCCTCCATAGCAGAAAGCGCCTGGCCGGAACTGAAGCCGGGCGCGGTATCCCCATCGATGGCGGCGGCAGGGTAGAGATTGTAGCGCTCGACGCGAGAGGGACCCGTGCGCGACTCGATAGAAAGGATTGTTCCCAGTGGCACAGAGGCCCCTGAGGCGCTCCGGGTGCGAAGCTTCCCGACGTCTTCGGGATCCGCACGGAAACGCGCGTCGGCTTGAGCAATGACGCGAAATGTGCGCCCGAAAAGATTGAGGTCATTTACATAGATTGATCCGAGTTGGGTTTGCAGGGTGGTGAAGACGTTTTCCATCGGGACGTTGAGCATCTGCGCCTTGGTGCGGTCGATGTCCGCGTAAAATTGAGGTGCGTCGGCGCGGAAGCTGCCCAAGAGCCCGACGAGCTCCGGTCGTTTCGCACTTTCGACGACAAGTTCCCGTGCGGCCTGCTCGAGGGCTTGATATCCGCGGCCCCGGCGGTCCTCGACCATCATGCGAAAGCCGCCGACGTTTCCCATGCCGCGGACTGGCGGGGGCGGAAAGACAAGGACCAAAGCTTCATCGATCGTCGCCATTTTCGCGCGGAGTGCCGCCAGGATTTTCTGACCGGACAGGCCCTTTTTCACCCGCTCCTCGAAGGGAGCAAGCGGCGTAAAGACACCGGCCTTGTTCGGCGCGTTCGTGCCCGTGGCCGCGTCAAAGCCCGCAAAGGCCACCACGCCCGTCACCCCTTCCACCTCGCGTGCAAGTTCCGTGATCTTGCGAACTACCTTGTCTGTTCGAGAAAGCGAAGCGCCCTCTGGCAGTTGGGTGACGACGATGAAGTAGCCCTGATCCTGGGATGGGATGAACCCGGCGGGGACCTTCACAAAACCGAACGCCGTGAGCGCGAGCAAACCGGCATAGAGGATGAGCACAATGGCGCTGCGGCGTGTGACCACGGAAACGAGACTGCCGTAGTGCGCTGATCCCGCCTCGAAACCACGATTGAATAAGCGAAAAAACCAGCCGAGCGAGAAATCCCAGATCCGCGCAAACCAATCCCGCTTCGCGCCGTGAGGCTGGCGCAGAACGCGGCAGAGGGCAGGGCTGAGCGTGAGGGAGACGAAGCAGGAAAACAGCGTCGCCAACGCGATGGTGAGCGCAAATTGCCGGTAGAACTGGCCCGAGATTCCGCTGATGAACGCCGTCGGGATAAATACCGCGCTGAGCACCAGCGCGATGGCTATGAGGGCGCCGCCGACCTCTTCCATGGTCTTGATCGTCGCGTCCCGCGGCGCGAGGCCTCCGGCGAGATTGCGCTCGACACCTTCCACCACGACGATGGCATCGTCCACCACAATTCCGATGGCGAGCACCAGTCCGAACAGCGAAAGATTGTTGAGCGAGAACCCGAGTGCAGCCATCACGGCAAAGGTCCCGATGAGTGAGACGGGAATCGCCAGAATTGGAATGATCGAGGCTCGCCACGATTGCAGAAAGGCCATCACGACAACCACGACGAGCAGCGCGGCCTCGAAGATGGTATGAAGGACAGCGCGCACAGACTCGTCGATGAAGACGGTGGGATCGTAGACGACCCGGTATTCGATACCCTTGGGGAAATCCTCGCTCAACTCGCGCATGCGTTCGCGCACCCGCTCGGCCGTCGCCAAGGCGTTTGAGCCGGGAAGTTGCTGGATGGCCATGGCCACGGCGGGCTTGCCATCAAGGTAGCTGTTCACCAGATAGTCCTGCGCTCCGAGTTCGACGCGCGCCACGTCGCCCAGAAAGACAACCCGCCCATCCTCGCCGGTCTTCACGATAATCTTCTCGAACTCCTCAGGGGTCACCAGCCGGCCTTGAGCGGTAATGTTGATTTGAAAAGCCCGGTCGGTGTCGAGAGGCGGCTGGCCGATGACGCCGGCTGCGACCTGCACATTCTGGTTCTGCAGGGCCGTGATGATTTCCGTGGCCGTGAGATTCTGGTAGGTGAGCCGGCTCGGATCGAGCCAGATGCGCATACTGTACTCGCGGGCACCGAAAACATTGACATCTCCGACGCCTTCAACCCGCTTGAGCTGCTCGCGCACCTGCAGGGTGGCGTAGTTGCTGACGTAGAGCTGGTCGTAGGAATCGTCCGGTGACACCATGTGCACGACCAGGAGTAAATCTGGAGACCGCTTCAGCGTGGTGACGCCCACGCGGCGGACATCCTCGGGCAGTCTGGGCTCCGCGATTGCGACGCGATTTTGGATCAGCACCTGGGCCTTATCGAGATCGGTTCCAAGCTTGAAGGTGACGGTGAGTGTCATCGCTCCATCGCTTGTGCTCTGGCTCGACATGTAGAGCATGTCTTCCACGCCGTTGACCTCCTGCTCGATGGGCGTGGCGACCGTCTCGGCGATTACCTGCGGACTCGCGCCGGGATAAGAGGCGCGCACGACGATCGTGGGCGGAGCCACCTCGGGATACTGTGCGATCGGGAGGGACTGGAAGGCGATCGTTCCCACCAGCACAACGAGGATGGAAAGGACCGAGGCGAAGATTGGCCGGTCAATGAAGATCTTCGAAAAATTCATGATGGCGAATCAGCCCTTCGCGGGTGGGGCCTCTTTGACCTTCACGGGCATTCCTGGCCGGACTCGCATCATGCCGCCCACGATGACTCTGTCTTCGGGCGTTAAACCCTCCTCCACCGTTCGCAGGCCATCGTAGAGCCGGCCCGTCGTTATGAACCGTCGCTGGGCCAATCCCTCCTTGTCCACCACCATAACGAACTTTTTCGACTGGTCGGTGCCGATAGCCTCGTCGGGGATGAGCAACGCGGGGTATGGGCCGCGTCCCTTGAGCTGCACACGCACAAACAGGCCCGGGGTGAGCAGGCCCTTGGAATTGTCGATGAGGGCGCGTGCCCGCAGGGTGCCAGTTTGAGGGTCAAGGCGGTTGTCAACAAAGTTCATCTTGCCCTCGTGCGAAAAATCTTTCTCGTCCGCGAGCGCAATCCTTACAGGATTCGGGGCTTCACGGGATGTTCTTCGCTGTCCAGAAAGGTCGAGGCGGGTGTACTTGAGCACCAGGCGCTCGTCCGCATCAAAGGTGGCGTAAAGCGGATCGAACGGCACAATGGTTGTGAGCAAAGTGGACTGCGCCGAGCCGCCCGTGATGAAATTGCCTTCGTCCGCGAAGCGGCGGCTGATGCGTCCATCGATGGGAGCCTTCACTTGAGTGAACTCAAGGTTGAGCTCCGCCGCCTTGGCCGCCGCCTGCGCTTCCAGGACATTCGCCGCCGCGATATCATACTCGTTGCGGCGCGTGTCGAACTGCTCCTGGGCAATGGTGCTACCCTGCATCAGCCTCTCGGCGCGCTGAAGATTTTGCAGCCCGAGATTCCGCTGCGCTTCAGCACGCTTGAGTTCGGCCCGGGCGCGTTCCGCCTCCGCTTCGTAAGGCCGTGGGTCGATCACGAACAGGAGATCCCCCGCTTTTACCACCTGCCCGTCCTTGAAATGGATGGAATCCAGGTAGCCGCTGACCCTTGGGCGCACTTCGACAGATTTTATCGGCTCGAGTCTTCCCGTGAAATCGTCCCATTCGGTGACTTCCTTCGAAACCGGTTGCACAATCGACACCTCCGGTGGTGGCGGCGCCACCTGCTGCGGGGGCTTGCATCCCGAAAACAAAGCCAGAGCCACAGCCACAACAATGACGAGGAGACCTCCGCGAACCCCTTGCCGGCCACGATTGCGTTTCATCGTTTTCCCACACCACTGTGAACGATATTTCTCAAGAGTCATCATCAAGATGCGGCGAGCAGGAGATTTGACCAGAATGCAGGGCCTGATACTAGTGAGCGTTTAGCCATGAGCAGCTATAAGGACACGCTTAACCTTCCGAAGACGGATTTTCCGATGAAGGCGGGGCTAACCGCTCGCGAGCCCGAAATTCTTGCGAAATGGGAAGACGGGAAGCTTTACGAACGCATTCAGGAAGCGCGCAAGGGTGCCGCGAAGTCTTACATCCTCCACGACGGCCCGCCGTTCGCGAACGGAGACGTGCATATGGGCACCGCCCTTAACAAAATCCTGAAGGATTTCGTCGTGAAGTCGCGCACGATGGCGGGATTTCGCGCGCCCTACGTTCCCGGATGGGACTGCCATGGACTCCCCATCGAGTTCAAGGTGGTCAAGGAATCGAAAGGTCTCTCTCCTGTGGACGTGCGTAAACGATCCGGAGCTTACGCGCGAAAGTTTATCGAAATTCAGAAGGGGCAATTCCGTCGCCTTGGAGTTCTTGGCGATTGGAATGATCCCTATTTGACCCTCTCGCCGGCCTATGAAGCGGAGATCATTCGTGCCTTTGCAAAGTTTCTGGAGGCAGGGCTCGTCTATCAGTCGAAAAAGCCTGTCTACTGGAGCACTGGCGCTCAGACGGCGCTTGCGGAAGCGGAGGTGGAATACGCCGATCGCGAGGATCCGGCGGTCCTCGTCAAATTTCCGATTGTGAGCGGAGCTCTCGCTGGAAAGGCGAGCCTGGTGATCTGGACGACGACGCCCTGGACGCTGCCGGCGAACGTCGCGATCGCGGTTAAGCACGACTACACCTATTGGCTCAGACGCTTTCGGCATGAAGAAACCGGCCAGGAAGAGCTCTTTGTGATCGCCCGCGAGTTGGTTCCGGCTTTCGAGCAGACAACGCAGTGGAAACTCGCAGACGATGCGGGGTCGCGTTCTTTTCTTGGCGCCGAGCTTAAGGGTGCCGAGGCGCAGCATCCGTTCCTGGATCGAAAATCCCGCGTGATTCTCGCCGATTTTGTCACGCTTGACACCGGCACCGGGCAAGTCCACATCGCGCCAGGACACGGAGCCGACGACTACGTTGCCGGTATTGAGAACGGGTTGCCCGTCCTTTCACCTGTAGACGATCATGGGCGCTTCACCGAGGAGGTCGGCGTGCCGGTTTGGGCCGGCAAGTATGTCTTCGACGCGAACCAGGAAGTGGTCGAGTTGCTGCGCGACCACGGTGCCCTGCTCGGCGAGCAGGTCTACAAGCACTCCTACCCGCACTGCTGGCGCTCTAAGACGCCCGTCGTCTTTCGTGCTGTCGAGCAATTTTTTATCCGCGTCGACGCGCTGCGCGAGCGCGCACTAAAGGCCATCGATGAGGTAAAATGGTTGCCTCCATGGGGTCGAAACCGGATCTATGGGACCGTCGAGTCACGGCCGGATTGGTGTATTTCGCGGCAGCGTTCGTGGGGAGTGCCCCTTCCGATCTTCTACGACGAGGCAGGGAAACCGATCATCGATAGCCCGCTGGCGCCCGAAATCGCGCGCCGCGTGGCTGATCTCGTCGAAGCCAGGGGAACCAACGTTTGGTTCGATCTTTCCGACGCCGAGATCCTCGAGCAGTTGGGCTACGGCGAGTCTCGCTGGACCCGCCGCAACGATACGCTGGACGTTTGGATCGACTCCGGGGTGAGTCACGAGGCGGTTTTGCGCCGCCGCGAGGAGCTGGCCTTTCCTGCAGATCTCTATCTTGAGGCGACCGACCAGCATCGCGGCTGGTTCCAAAGCTCGCTGATGACGTCGATAGCTCTCAACGGTACTGCCCCGTACCGTTCCGTCCTCACCCATGGATTCGTGGTCGATGTCGACACCAGGAAGAAGATCTCGAAATCCGCGCAGGACGCTTATCAAAAGCCCTCGGGGGCCGACCACTACGTGAACAAGTACGGCGCCGATTTGCTGCGTCTGTGGGTCAGTAGCGTGAATTTTACCGATGACGTCCCCTTTTCCGAGGAGATCTTTAC
>DASTFP010000031.1:0-3109 GCA_035719865.1 Terrimicrobiaceae bacterium
CGTTTCGACGATTCCGTTTTCAAGATACTCAAGATGGGCGTGGCTAGCTCGGAGGGACTCGTCGAGCTGGACAGCTTCCTGAGTGTAGGCAGCGCCGCGTTTTTCAAGCTCAAAGAGCTGACGCTCGCCGAGTTTCTGCTCGTTTTGGATCGAAGCGCTCTCGACTTGCGCGCGCTGAAAGCTCTCCCTTGCGGCAAGAAGGCGGTCCTGAGAAGTCTCGAGCGCTGTCAGCGCCTCGACCCTGGCGGCCGTGTGAGATTCCAGCGTTCGCACAACGACCGCCATTTCACGCTCCAGTTGTGAGATCTGCGCCCGCCGGGCAAGTGCAGATTGGTTCCCCTTCTCGCCGCTCTGTCCGCCTCGGACCACGCCATGGCTGCTGATAAACTCTCCCGGAATCGTCGCCACCCCGAGCGCAGGATTTGCGGCTTTGATGCGGAATGCAGATTCCAATTCTTCAGCCACGATGACTCCCGCAAGAAGGCGTGCCGTGAGCGTCATGGCTTCGCCGGTCCCAATCACGCAATTAACAGCCCAGGCAATGGCGCCTTCGGGAAGGTCGGAGGTTTCGGGCGGTCCTGCAGCTTTGGAGCTTTCGCCTTGCTGTAAGTCGCCCGTATCGGCTGACCGGCCATTGCTGCCCGTCGAGATCCACTCGCGCGGTGCGATGGTGGCCCTGCCCAATCGCCGCTGACTCAGTTCCTGAAGCGCCATCTCCGCCACACCGATATCCTTGAAAATGATCGTCTGCAGACCGGCGCCAAGCGCAGCCTCTATGGCGGGGATAAAACGCGGCTCAACCTGAATCTGGTCCGCCAACGCACCGACAATGCCGGACCTGAAGAAGCCCGGGTTATCGAGACCGCGTAGAATCGCCTGCGCGCCTTCGTCGAAGCCCTCGCCTTGCTCCTGCAGTTGGCGAAGAATCTCCAGTCTCGATTCGATTGCGGCGCCCTGTTTCGAAAGCGCATTGAGCGCTGCTTCCACCTCCTGGCGTTTCTCCTGCGCGGCTTCGTGGCCAAGCTGAGCGTCGAGTTGCCCTGCTTGAGCGCTGTCCGCGGCCTTCCGCGCCATCTCCGCGCGACTCGCCATCTCCCCGATATGCACCGACAATTCCGCCGCGGCATGCGAGGCGACCTCCGACTCACCTTTAACGAGGCTCAAACGGGTTTCAGAAGCCTCCCGCCGCCCTGCGGCCGCGGAAGCCTCGTCTCGCAAGGAACCTGCGCGCGCCTCGAGCCTGGCAATCTCGGCGCCGAGCTCCTGGATTTGGCGCTCGGCTGAGGCGCGTTCCTCACGGATCGCACACACTCTGCGGGTATGCTCTTCGAGCGATGCCTCGTGCCCGCGCAAGGCCTCGATCATTTGCGCCAGGAGCTGCTCGGTCTGCTCGATTTGGTCTTGCTGCGATTGCATCTTTTCCCCGGCCGCCGCTATATCCGCGCGATGCCGCTCAATCGTCGAACGGGCTTCCTCACAACGCTCGAGGTTGGTAGCCAGACGGCTCTCCGCGGAGAAGACCCGGCTTTTCAGGGTTTGCACGTTGTCGCGCCGCCCGGTGACTTCGCCATCCAGAAACTCCGTGCGAGCGCGCAAGCGCCCGAGCTCGTCTTCCAACTGAAGGATTTTGCCCTCGTTCTCGGCGCGCTCTTCTTCGCCTTGCTTGAGCTCGCCGCGGATCTCCTCCCGATTCTTCGAAAGCTCGCGATCGTTTTTGTGCGAGAGGTGAGTATCGAAAAGCCGCAGATCGTTCATCAGGGCCTGGTAGCGCCGCGCTTTGGCCGCCTGGCGCTGGAGGGAACCGATCTGCCGGTGAACCTCCTTGATGATGTCCTGGACGCGAAGGAGGTTGGCCTCCGTGTATTCGAGCTTGCGCAATGCCTCTTTTTTTTGGGCCTTGTACTTTGTTATTCCCGCCGCTTCCTCGAAGATCGCGCGGCGATCCTCCGGTCTGCTGCTCAAGATCAGATCAATCTTCCCCTGCTCCATGATCGAGTAGGCGCTGCGCCCAACACCCGTGTCCATGAAGAGTTGGTGAATGTCGCGGAGGCGGCAGGGAGACTTGTTGAGAAAGTATTCGCTCTTTCCGTCGCGATAAACGCGCCGGGAGATGCAAACCTCGTTCCACTCGACGCCCAATTCTTTCTCGCATTCGGCGAAAGTCAGAGAGACCTCCGCCATTCCGAGCGCCTGCCGGCTGTCGGTGCCGCTAAAAATCACGTCCGCCATCTCCGCGCCCCGCAGCGCTTTGGCGGATTGTTCGCCAAGCACCCAGCGAATGGCGTCGAGCACGTTTGACTTGCCGCAGCCGTTCGGGCCGACAACGGCCGTAACGCCTCGATGAAAGCGCAAGATCGTTCGAGGCGCGAACGATTTGAAGCCAATCATCTCAAGGGATTGAAGATACATGGGCTCTCTTCTAGTCTTCTTGGCGGGAAGTTATCGGCCCTCGGAGTGCCTATGGCAAGTAAAAACACAATATATTGTGGTTGCCCGTTGATCCTTTAACAACCTATTGAATCCTTATGAACGATTCCAGAGTGAGCGACCTTCTTGAGTTCCTGAAGTTTCCGAGCGTATCGACTCAATCCGAGCATATCGTGGACATGATTGCCTGTGCGGAGTGGCTGAGAGACAAGTTTGTCAGCCTGGGCTTCCAGGCGGATGTGCGCCAGACCGGTGGTCATCCGGCGGTCATTGCCAGAACGCGCCCCGATTCATCGCGGCCAACGGTCCTCATCTACGGGCACTACGATGTTCAACCTCCTGAACCTTTGGAAGAGTGGAAGACCCCTCCCTTTGAGCCGACGATTCGCGACGGACGCATCTATGCCAGAGGATCGACCGACAACAAGGGCCAGATCATGGCCCATATCCTCGGTGTAGGCGAGCTTCTTGCAGGAGGTGGTAAACTGCCCGCAAACGTTGTTTTCCTCGTAGAAGGGGAGGAGGAGATCGGCAGCGACAACCTGGCCTCCTTTCTGGATAAACACCGGTCCGAACTCGATTGCGACGTGATCGTGATTTCCGACACTGGCATGGTCGCGCACGGATACCCCACCCTCACCTTTTCGCTGCGCGGCATTGCCGCCCTCGAGTTCAGGGTGCA
>DASTFP010000032.1:0-3772 GCA_035719865.1 Terrimicrobiaceae bacterium
ACGGCCATCCAGTCCGATGATCCTCTGGCTGCGGCGCGGGTTCGAGGGATCGAGGCGCGGAAGCGCCTTGTTGAGGCGGAGGGCGGCTCCCTTTCCTCGGAGCAAATGGCCGAGGTTCTTCGTTTAAGCCGGCAGGCGGTCGACAAGCGACGCAAGACCAATCGACTCGTGGGGTTGGATGCAGGCCGGCATGGCTATATTTACCCCGCGTGGCAGGTGACAAAGAGCGGGATGCTCAATGGGCTTGAAGAGGTCTTGGCGGAATTGAAGGATCACGACCCTTGGATGCGGGTGCAGTTCATGTTGCAACCGAATTCCCGCCTGAATGACAGGACGCCTCTTGAGGCGCTGAGAGAAGGCGATATCGCTAGCGTTCGAGCAGCGGCGCGTGCGCTGGGCGAACACGGAGCGGCCTGATGGCTTCACGGCCGGGGCCGCATTCTCCGCCGCCAGCCGATTTCGCCGGGCGGGAAATGCTCATCCGCTCGATCAAGGATCGCCTCTTTCGGATTCACCGAAAGCAATATGGCGCGGTCTTTTACGGGTGCACCGGGAGCAACCGCTTCGATGATCCGCAGCAGAAGTTCGGAGTATTGTACGCCGGGCTTGATGAATATGCAGCTTTCATTGAGACCCACGGCCAGCGGACGGGCGCCCAGGCTGTGAGCGAATCCGAACTGCGCGACCGTTGTCTGTCTGCCATCACGCCGTCGCGCCCGTTGAAATTGGTTGACTTCACGGGCCGCGGTCTGGCTCTGATGGGAGCGGACAACCGGCTCGCGGCGGCTGATCACCATATCGCACGGCTCTGGTCCAGGGCTGTTTGGGAGCATCCGTCGCAGGTCGATGGAATTCTCTTTCGCTCACGTCATGATCCCAGCAGAAGCTGCGTCGCGATCTTCGACCGAGGCGTCACCTGGAAGAAGAAGGCCTTGGGAAGCCTGATGGAAAGTGCAAATGCGGCTCTGCTGGCGACCCTTCTGGACCATTACCAGTTCGCGCTGATCTGATTCATTGATTTTCCGGGCGGTTTGCGGCTGGTCGTCAAGCCTCGTCCTTGCCGAAGTCTCGCGCATGGCTCAAGTTTGCGAGGAGGACCAACATGAGGCAGATCGTCATTGTCGGCGGGGGCGGACCGGAGAAACTGCAACCGCGTGAATCCCCTGATCCGAAACCAGGCAAAGGAGAGCTGCGAATTCGCGTAAAGGCGAGCGGCGTCAATTTTGCCGACATTCTCGCGCGGAAGGGCCTTTATCCCGACGCGCCCAAACCTCCCTGTGTCGTCGGATACGAAGTCTCCGGCACGGTGGATGCCGTGGGTAGCGGTGTTGACCCGATCTGGCTTGGCAAAGATGTCTTTGCCCTGACGCGCTTCGGTGGCTATTCGGACGTGGCGGTCGTGCCGGAGATGCAAGTCTTTGTGAAGCCGGCCGTACTCTCTTTCGAGCAGGCCGCGGGGATTCCGGTGAACTATCTCACTGCCTGGCAACTGCTCGTTGTAATGGGTTCGCTGAAGCGCGACGAGACCGTGCTAATTCACAATGCCGGGGGCGGCGTGGGACTCGCCGCAATTGACATCGCACGCCACATCGGCGCAACGATCTACGGAACAGCGAGCAGCGGCAAACACGCCTTCCTGACCCAGCGCGGCGTGCATGAGGCCATCGATTACCGCAGAAAGGACTGGGCTATTGAACTGAACCGGCTCACCAAGGGAAGAGGCGTGGCGCTCATAACTGATCCGCTCGGTGGCCACCACTGGAGAAAGAGCTACAAGGCGCTGCGCTCGACGGGGCGGCTCGGAATGTTTGGCATTTCGGTCGTCACAGCATCGAAGCTCTTTGGGCCGTTGCGTCTGCTGCCGATTGCGCTCGGCATGCCTTTTTTTCATCCGATTCCCTTGATGAGCACGAATAAATCGGTCTTCGGCGTAAATCTCGGCCACATGTGGCATGAGGGCGGCATGATCGCAGTGTGGATGGAGACCTTGCTCAATGGCGTCGCCGAGGGATGGGTGCGTCCCCATGTCGACAACAGCTTTCCCCTCGCGAAAGCCGGCGACGCTCATATCTATATGGAGGAGCGCAGGAACACCGGCAAGGTCATCCTGACGACCTGAGAGACCGCATTCCAAATTTCAATAGCTTTCGGCAAACTTAGACCTGCCCGCTGCCATGCCATCGCGCGAAGTGATTGGCGTGCGTGGGAAGATAAGCGCCCGGCTTGAAGAACCGATCGTAGAATTCCAAATCGAGGTGGTGCGCCTGGAGGTAGATGGTGGCGACCATCGACGGCACTGTGCCCGGAAACTTGCCGAAAGTGTCAAAAATGTATTGCGCCTGCAGCGCGACGCACTCGCGGAAATCCTCGCTGTGCACTTGGGCAGCCGACCGGACGGAAGCCGTATCCTTCCACGGGCCCGGGGTCTCTGCGTTGAACGGCCCGCCCTGGCCAAATTTGCGCTCGCAGAGCGCATTGACCGCAGCACGCATGTCTGAAAAATGAGGCGGACAGAACCCCTCCATCACGTCAGCGAGTCCGGTGGGATTCGGATACGGCCAGCGATTGTTTGTGTCGAATCGGAAACCCAGTCCGGGAACATCGGGCGTTCCGCTGGCTCCGAGGACACTGAACGGATCGATCCCGTTGAACATCCACCCTCCAAGCCCCATGGCTTGGAGTAAGAGCGCTCCCGCGTAGCAGCTCGTCGCAAGCTCGGCGGTCACTTCCGTGAGCGACCATTGCTCGACGAAGGTCAGCGGCCATGCGTTGTCCACGTTGACGATGTGCTTGAATTTATCGATCCCCGGGATCGTGCGGCCGTTGATGTCGTCGCGAACCACGGCTCCGTTCTGAAGGAAGTAGCAAAGGGCGAGCAGGACGTGCTGGGCAAGATCGGCGACGGGAACCACGAGCAGCGTCCCGGGACCGTTAACCACCCAGGTATTGTGCGCCTCCATAAAGGGCACCTGCTGCGGCACGCCCAGGCGCCGGTCCTGGAGCTTGCGGACGCGCTTGCGAACGTCGGCAATCACCGCCTCGAAATCGATTGATCCGTCCGGCTGTCGCTCCGCGCTGGCGGGCGCGTCACGATTGTCCAGCACATAGACGCCCTCGTCGTCCGTGAAAAATGTCTTGCTCGTGTGGAAGCCTGCGGCCGAGGGAAACGATCGCCCGCCGGCTGCGCCGGCGTAGTTCGAGAGATGCGGCGCATAGATCTCGGCACGAAAAATCAGGTGGTGCCAGCCTGTGTTTCCGCCGCACGCGGTGACCACCAGGAGCTTCTCGAGTTCGGAGAGAGGAACCGGATCGTGCCGCGACTTGTAGGCCAAAACGCCATCGGGGATTTCTGCTCCCATAAAGAAGCGCCGGGCTCGGCGACCCAGCAGGGCCCCAACCAGAGGAAAGTTAAGCATGTCCGAAAACCCGGGCGGAAGGGGCGTGTGTTCCATAGTGGATTCAGATTATCCAGAAGCCGACAGACCCTCAAACATTTCGGTCGTCCATGAATCCTTGAATAGTTGCTGCGCGCATGAGCCGTTGCATGGCTCGCGATTTTGAATAGTCCTTGACTGACCCCTTCATTGCCTCCTGCCTCGAGAAATGCGGGACAGCACGCACACCCGTCCAACCCGCGGCATCCGCCGTTGAAGAGTTCTCAACGGGCTTCTCCCGTCCAATATTCCTGCTCAAACTCCCCCGAATGAAGCCGCTCTCATCTCCTCCTGCCGCGACCCTCGGGAAGCTTTTACAGCTCGGTCCGGCGGGCCTC
>DASTFP010000033.1:0-3656 GCA_035719865.1 Terrimicrobiaceae bacterium
AACGCAATCGTAGCCGAGAAAGCCCACCACGCCACCATGAAAGCCCGGAAGTCTCGCTTCGCCGCTAACGCGGTAGCGCTCCATAATCTTCTGCAGCTCGTCAAGCGGATCGCGAGCCGCCTCGAACGTACGAACCTCCCCGTTTTCGGTCACCGTCACGGTCTTGCCTCGTGCGGAAATCATGAGACGCGCCCCTGCGCCGAGAAACGAGTAGCGGCCAACCTGGTCGCTTTGTTCCGCGGACTCGAGCAGGAACGATGGCGCTCTCGCGCCGATCTTTGCAAAAGCGGAAATGGGCGTGTCACCATCGGCGACTATCTCCGTCCACACCGGAACGACGTTTGCCCCTGCCGCCTGCTCCAGAAACGCGGAGCGCGACGGATTCAACGGAATCATGTAAAGGACGCCTTCGGCACGGCTCTCTCCGCACCGTTCTGAATTTCAAAGAGCTCCGTAGCCGCAAAATTGAACATGCTGGCGATGATATTGTCCGGGAACAGCTCCCGCTCAGTATTGTAAGCCGTGACCGCGTCATTATAAGCCTGCCGCGCGAAGGAAACCTTGGTCCCGGTAAGCGTCAGTTCCTCGGAAAGCTGAAGCCTGTTCCGGTTTGCCTTGAAATCGGGATATGCCTCACCCACGGCGAACAGCCGGCCCAGCGCACGGTTGAGGCCTGCTTCCGCGCGGGCAAGATCCCTCATGGTCTTTGGTTCGCCCGGATTCGCCGCCGCCTTCGCGCCCGCAGCATAGGCAAAATCTCGCGCCGAAACGACGGCCTCGAGCGTTTCGCGCTCGTGCGGGAAATGCCCCTTTGCAACCTCCACCAAATTAAGAATCAACTCAGAGCGCCGCTTGAGTTGGACATCAATTTGCGAAAAGCCGTTCCGGTATCGATTTCGAAGGGCAACAAGACTGTTATATTTGCCGACCACAAACAGAGCCAGAAGCCCTAAGCCGCCCACGAAGACGAGCAGAATCATCAAAGCAACGCCCATGCAAAACAGAGTGCCCGCCTTCCCTTCGACGCGCAACTGGGAAATCGCGCGCGCGAATTTCAATAGCGAATCAATGTAATGCCGAGCGGTTGGACGAAATGATAAACGGAAAATACTGTCGCCGCCAAACCGAGCGAAAGGAAGGCATGGACAAGAGATTCCTTCCACATCGAAGAGAGCGCGAATGCGAAGGATAGTGACAACATCACCAGGGGCGCAATACATAGAACGCCGGACAAGAGGGGAAAGTTCCGAATGCCGCCGAGAAGCCATTCATTGAGCGGGACAGGAAGAACCCGAACATAGATGGAGGGCGAGATGACCCATGTGCCTAGCGATTCGTAGTAGAATCGCTCCGGGCCTCGCCAAAGAACGTAAGTCACGATTGCGGCCACCATGAATGCGACCACCCGATGAGGAGTAACCATGCCCTTTCCCAAACTCATCGCTATATGTAAACTCGCGAAGCGAATGCCGCAACCCCGCTTCTCACCGTATTTCGTTGAAATTGCGGCGATCTGGCAAAGCGGTTGTCGAACATTGCGACTGCCGTTTGGTGAAAGCCCAATGTGGCAAGATTGGTTGAAGGTAACTACCGTCATGGACTTCGTCGGTTTCACCGAACTGGATCACCCCTTAGAATGGGCATCTGCGCCCAAACCCGCCGACAGCTCACGGCCACTCTATTTCAGGTCATGTTTCGACAGGCTCTGCTCGTTCGGCTCGGGGCTCCAGATCTTGACGCAAAGGAAGTCGGCACTTCGTCATTGATTGCCTTTAAGTGTACGCTCGATCGTCTCGTTACGTTTCCGGTTGGCATCAATTACCGCCGCGCCGCTATTTCTCAGCTTCTTTCCGTCGTATCCGGCGAAATCCGCAGCCCGCAGCATCGACGGATCACCCTCTGAATCCCCTTTCTTCTCGAATGGTCGCTCGGCGACGGGTCCGAGGTCACAAGCCGCAACAACGAGGGCTAAGAGCGGAAGATATTTCCTGAGCTTGAACATACCGACCGATCAGGACGTGAGGGAATCCTCGGTTCGATTGTAGGTTACGGCGATTGGCGGTGAAGCCTGGAGAGTCCGAAGAACCACGCAATAGCGTTCAGTCAGCTCCACGATCTTGGCAAGGGTAGACTGATCGGCCTCCGTGTCGATTGCGAAGCGCAAACGCAACGCGCGAAATCCTACCGGCGCATCCCTGGCAACAGCCAGGGTGCCGCGAAAGTCAAGTTCGCCTTCGGCGAACACTTCAGCCTTTCGGAGGCGCACGCCGAGGGAGTTGGCGACGGCGCTGAGGGTCACTCCAGCGCAGGCGACCAGGGCTTGGAGGAGCATGTCGCCCGAACAGGCTTGCGATCCATCCCCCCCTGCTGCCGGGTGCAGGCCCGCTTCAACAAGGGCTCTGCCCGTGTCTAGCCTGCAGGCGACTCCGTCGAGAGCAACCGCGTTCGCGCGTAGTATGACGATGGCGCTCGCCGGCTCTTGACGATACGCAGCCTTGAGGGGTTCCTGTAATGCCCTTAGATTTTCCACGTTCATTCGCTTCTCTAGTTCCTTTCGCGCGTGAAAACGGTGACGGCTGTGGCAGGGCCTCGGCACCGGGCGGCGAAATTATCGTCACCAATTGGAACAGTCGCGGGAGTCGACGTCCCCGTCGAGAGAATGGGAGCTGAAAGCAGGCTATTGGACAGGCTAAGCTTCGAGGGATTCACTTGATCCAGGCGTTTCAGCATCGCAACCGCCTTTAATCAAGAGCAGGTGTAACGGAAGCAGCTCTTCTCGTGATCATTGACCAGGCCGACGGCTTGCATGAAGGCGTAGCAAATCGTTGTTCCCACAAATTTGAATTGCCGGCGTTTCAGGTCTTTGCTCATCGCATCGGACTCGACCGAGTGGGAGAGCGGCTGGGCGGCTCGGCGCGCATTTTTTATGGGGCGGCCGTTGACAAATCGCCAGACATACACATCGAAGCTCCCGAATTCCTCCTGGACGGCTAGAAATGCACGAGCATTAGCGATGGCGGCCGCTACCTTGAGGCGGTTGCGAATGATCCCGGGGTTGGCGAGCAACTTTGCGACTTTGCGCGCGTCGTACCGTGCGACCACCACGGGATCGAAGTTATCGAACGCTACGCGATAAGATCCTCTCTTCTTGAGAATCGTCTCCCAGCTCAGACCGGCTTGAGCTCCCTCGAGGACTAAGAACTCGAACAGGACACGATCATCATGCTGAGGCACTCCCCATTCCTGATCATGGTAGGCGCTGGAAAGCGGCGTTGTTGCCCATGTGCACCTCTTCATTGTTCAGCAACTGACGCCGTTCCGATCTGCAAACCAATCTTTTTCGGCTAGTTAGCAGCACCCTCCCGCGCCGTTAAGACCTGTTCAGCGCCATCCAGTGAGATGGTCCGAATGAGGTCCTTCGTCGAGGGAATCAGCGGGGGCGCGATACTAAGTCCGCGAAAGCCCATCTGCAGCAACCTGGGAATGACTTCCTCACGGCCCCCCAGTTCGCCACAGATCGTCACGGACTTGCCGGCGGCCTCCCGAATGACGATTTCGAGCAATCGAAGCAGGGCGGGATGGTCGTCAATGTAGTAGTCGCTCACTGCGGAGTCATCACGTCCGGCCGCGAGCGTGTACTGCGTGAGATCATTGGT
>DASTFP010000034.1:0-19440 GCA_035719865.1 Terrimicrobiaceae bacterium
TGGTGGACCATGTTGGGGTTCTGGTCCTCGAAGTCGAGCATCAGCTGCATGTTCACGTCGAGGATGCGCGCGCTCGTCTCCGCACGCTCCATATATCGGCTCAACCAAATGCAGGAATCAGCGACCCTCGAAAGCATGCTATTGGGTCTGCGATTGACTTTGCGACTGACTTTGCGACTGCGTTTGAAATTGCGGCTCGTCCTCGTCCAGGACCCAGGTGTCCTTGCTCCCGCCTCCCTGGCTCGAATTCACGACGAGGGATCCCTTGCGCAAGGCGACGCGGGTCAGACCGCCCGGAATGATGCTGGTCTTCTCACCGCAGAGAATGTAGGGGCGCAGGTCGATGTGGCGGCCCTCGGCCGTCCCCTCGCAGTAGGAGGGCGATCGCGACAGGAGCACCACGGGCTGTGCGACATAGCCGCGCGGATCCGCCAGAATTGCGGAGCGAAACTTCTCGATCTGGTCGGAGGTCGCGTGCGGGCCAATAAGCATCCCGTAGCCTCCACTCTCGTTGGCGGCCTTTACCACGAGCTTTTCGAGATTCTCCAAGATGAATTTCCGGTCACGATCGTCTGCGGAGAGGTAGGTTTCCACGTTTGGCAGAATCGGATCCTCGCCGAGATAAAATTTGATCATCTTCGGAACATAATAATAAGTGACCTTGTCATCGGACACGCCGGTGCCAATGGCGTTGGCGAGGTTCACATTTCCCTTTCGGTAGGCCTCCATGAGGCCCGGCACGCCGAGCACGGAATCCTTGCGGAAGACCGTGGGATCGAGAAAGTCGTCGTCGATGCGGCGATAAATGACGTCGACTTGCTTGAGCCCTTTCGTGGTTTTCATGAAGACGCGGGAATCTTTCAGGACGAGGTCGTTCCCCGTGACGATTTCGATTCCCATCGAGCGCGCCAGGAAAGAATGTTCGAAATACGCGGAATTGTAGATTCCGGGCGTGAGGACCACCATGGTGGGATCGGGATTCTCGTGCGGGGCGACATAACGCAAGACCGCGAGCAAATCCTGCGCGTAACGATCCACCGGGCGAACTTGGTATCTGGCAAAGAGCTTCGGAAAGACGCGCTTCATGGCCTGCCGGTTCTCCAGCAGGTAGGAAACGCCGGACGGGCATCGAGCGTTGTCTTCGAGCACCGTATAGACGCCGTCGTGATCGCGGATCAGGTCTGTCCCGCAGACGTGGATATAGATGTTTTTCGGGACGTCAAAACCCATGAGCTCCGGTCGAAAGTGCTTGGCGCTTCGAACGATTTCCTCGGGGATCACCTTCTCCTTGATGATTCGCTGTTCGTGATAGACGTCGTGCAGGAAGAGATTCAGGGCCGTCAAACGCTGGATGAGTCCGCGTTCGATGTGCTCCCACTCCTTCGCGGGTATGATGCGCGGAATCAGATCAAACGGGAAGATGCGCTCAGTGCCTTCGTCGCCGCTGTAAACGGTAAAGGTGATTCCCTGGTTGAGATAGGATTTTTCGGCCAGCAGCCTCTTTCTATCGAACTCCCCGTCTTCCATTTCCGAAAAGCGCCGCGCGAGCCGCTGATAGTGCGGGCGCACGTCCTGCGACGCGGAAAACATCTCGTCGAAAAAATTCCCGACCTCGTAATGCTTGAACAACCTGTTCATATGATTTTCCCTCCCCTGCCAGGGCAGCTCCTTCCTGTGAGGAGCATAGCATCACGCAGCCAACTTTTGCGCAACCTCAAAATCAGGCGCCCAGTGCCCGCGGAAACCTCCGAATTTCGGATACAGAAATCGCGCGGCAACCGTCTTGTCACGCGTGAGGCCATAAGCGTTCTGGAGGCCCGCGCTACGCAGCGAAGAAAGCGAAGCTTCGAGCAGCAGGGTGCCGATTCCCCGGCCGCGGTATTCGTGCAGCACGCAGGGACCCGTCGTTAAATGGTTTTCCGCGCCGGGGCCGGAATTCACCACCGAGGCGGCGATGATTCTGCGCCCATGCCGGACAATCACGCAATCGGGAGGGTCCTTGGAAAAACCGGTGCCAACGCTCTTGGCAATCGTCGCGGCGAACGCCTTCTGGATGTCGCTCCACCCGGTATCCATGCCGAAGGCATTGGTTGCGACCTTCCGAACGGTGTCGAGATCGTTCCCTTCCGCGCGGCCAATTACAAATGGGGAAGGAGCTCTCACACCGCCGGTTGAAATGCTCGCCAGATCCCACTCGAATCTAATCCACGCGAGTGTGATCATCGATAGCCGGCTACGGGGAATCCGAATCGTTCCGGCAAACCCACCACACGCCTCCGATAAGAGCGGCGCACAAGACAACGAAGGCGGTAAGTGTGAACATGAATCCGGCGGAGAATCTTCGATCGGCGTTTCAAGTCAACTGAATTCCCTCGTTTCAGAGCCACGGAGCTCGATATCGAAAAAATCCTTGAAGACTTCGGCATAGACCTTGCGTTTCATGCTGGCAATCCAGTTGAGGTCGTAGGAAGCGGGCGGCAGCCAACGAGCGGCGCGGAACTCGTCGGAACCGTCGAAGCGAATAGCGACGCGCGGATTCGTCAGCAGTGCGAGGAAATAGGTCTGTTCCTGCCCGTCGAAACCGTCTTTCTTGCGTCCATTCATGAAAAGATATCGATAGGGACCCTTGCTGGAAAGGATGCGGTAATCGGAGGGCGTCAGGCCGAGTTCCTCCTTGACCTCGCGGTGCAGCGCGTCGAGAAGCGACTCGCCCTTTTTCACTCCTCCCTGTGGAAACTGCCAGCACCCTCGCCAGTCGCTGCGCTCGCAGACAAGGATTTCTTCCGCGGAGTTGCGCAAAATGATCGCGGCATTCGGGCGATACGAGGGCATATTAAGCTTATGCATCAGCGATTGTGTCTTGCGCCAGCGCAGTTTTGCGGATGATCAAGATTCACGGAGAATTTCCCGGCGGCGCCAGCCGGCCGTCGTTTTGCGTGCTCCGACGCCTCGTGCCGGAGCCGCTCCGGATAAGTTCCGGTTTGCTTGTCGGCGCAAAAGCTGGAAGCTTTGGCTCGAGAAGAGCTTCTCCGTGAGCCCGAACCACCGACCGAATATGGAAGCCTTGAGGCTGTTGAGACTCGCAGCGTTTGCGATCGGCATGGCGCTGGCCGGCGCGACGGCCCAGCAGGCCTCACCGGCGCCCGAGCAGCCGCGCAAGGAGATCTGGCGCGCGGAACTCCCGGGCGGCACCTACATCGTCCGGCTGTCCGCGATCACCTGCGTGAGCCTGCACGAATATGTCGTCGATGGCGCAGCTCGAGTCCACGAGGTCAACATAGCCACGTCGGGCTCGGAACTGGCGAGATTTTACCACATCGAGCCCTATCCTCCCAAGCCGCCCGTGCCTTCGGTTCAGAAAGCGCTGGATACGATCGAGAATAAGGCGAAGGAGGCGAGCGCCCGCGTCGAGACCAGCGATTTGCGGGGAAAGGTCGTCAAGAATTATCCGACCACCACTCATGCGCACACCGTCGAGTATCGACTGACCGACAAGGAAGCGGTAAACAAGCTCTTCAAGAGTATCGAGGACTCTTGGCTCAACGGGCGTTCCGGCTCATTCAAGCCTTGAAACGCGGCAAAAGCTCTGCATTTTCCTGCTCTCCTCCGCTGATCAAGCCCTTGCGCCAGAAATTCAAACCTGCCCACGAATGCGGCGTCTTCGCTATTTTCGGACACCCGGACGCCGCGAGCATCGCCTACTACGGTCTTTTTGCGCTGCAGCATCGCGGCCAGGAGAGCGCGGGCATTGTTTCCGCCAAGGGATCGGACGGTCCGTTTGCCGTTCACAAGGGAATGGGTCTCGTTTCACAGGTCTTTACTCCCGAGGCCCTGGAACGCTTGTCGGGCACCCGGGCGATCGGTCACGTGAGATACTCGACCACCGGGTCGAGTACCATCAAAAACGCGCAACCTCTGGTCGTCGATACCGGGCGCGGGCAGATTGCGATCGGTCATAACGGCAACCTGGTCAACGCCGCCCACCTGCGGGAGGAACTCGAAGCCAAGGGATCGATTTTTCAAACCACGGTTGATAGCGAGATCATCCTTCATCTGCTGGCGCAGCCTCGCGACTCGCGAGGCGTGCTCTCGGCGTTGCGCCGTATCGAGGGCGCGTTCTCCGTCGTGCTCATGGGCGAACGCGAGATCCTCGGCTTCCGTGATCCCTACGGGTTTCGGCCCCTCTGCATCGGCAGGAAAGACGGCGCTTATGTTCTCTCGTCGGAGAGCTGCGCCCTGGACCTGATCCAGGCCGAGTATGTCCGCGAGGTGGAACCCGGCGAGGTGGTGATCATCGACGATTCCGGCATTCGCTCGGAATGGCCGTTTCCCTCGACGCCAAGCGCCTTCTGCATCTTCGAATACGTCTACTTTGCCCGGCCCGACAGCACGATTTCCGGTGTCAATGTCAGCAAAGCGCGCGTTGAGATGGGGCGTCAGCTTGCGCGTCAGCATCCCGTTGACGCGGACCTGGTGATTCCCGTGCCGGACTCGGGCGTCTACGCCGCCCTGGGCTTCGCGGAGGAGTTGCGTATCCCGTACTATCCCGCATTCGTGCGCAATCACTACATCGGGCGCACCTTCATCCAGCCCACCCAGCGCATTCGCGACTTTAACGTCCGCGTGAAGTTGAATCTGATCATGGAGGCTGTGAAGGACAAGCGGGTGGTGGTCGTGGACGACTCCATCGTTCGCGGCACGACGGCGCGCTCTCGCGTTGTCACCCTGCGCGAGGCCGGCGCCAAAGAAGTTCACATGCGCATCAGCTGCCCGCCGCACAGGTTCGCCTGCTACTACGGGATCGATTTTCCCGATCCCGAGAAGCTCCTTGCCAACCAGTGTTCGATGACGGAAATCTGCCGATATCTCGGCGCCGATTCCCTTGGCTACCTTGATTTCGAGGGAATGATCGGGGCTACCGGCCGGCCGGCGGAGACCTTTTGCACCGCTTGCTTTAGCGGTGACTACCCCGTAGCCTACGACGCGGCTTTCGACAAATTGATTATGGAAAAGCGGCTGGCCCGCGTCCGACTGCTCGAGAGGGAAGAACCGCGCTTGCTATGAAGACCAGCAGGGCGAAAGCGTATGCGCAGGCCGGCGTCGACGTCGAGCTTGGCAACACCCTGAAGCGCGAGATTCAGGCTATTGTCCGGTCAACCCACGGCCCTGAGGTGCTCGGCAAGATTGGAGGCTTTGGCGGGCTGTTCAAGGCCGATTTCAGGAGCATGAAGCAACCGGTGCTCGTGTCCAGTGTCGATGGCGTTGGCACGAAACTGAAGATCGCCATTGCCATGGGCCGTCACGATACGATCGGTCAGGATCTCGTGAACCATTGCATCAACGACATTGTCGTGATCGGGGCGCGACCGCTTTTCTTTCTCGATTATATCGCCGCGGGGAAGCTGGATCCCGAGGTCTTCAGAGTTCTTCTCGGCGGTTTGGCCAAGGCCTGCAAGGCAGGCCGCTGCGCTCTCATAGGTGGCGAGACCGCCCAGATGCCCGGCATGTATCGGGAGGGCGAATACGACGTTGCCGGAACAATCGTTGGGGTGGTGGACCGCCCGAAAATGCTCGATGGCTCCCTGGTCCGGCCGGGAGATGTCGTCGTCGGCCTCCCCTCCGACGGCTTGCACACCAACGGCTATTCGCTCGCCAGAAAGGTTCTCTTTGGAGATATGGGGTTGAAAACCTCCTCCGTGTTGCCCGAGCTGCGCCGCCCGATTGGAGAAGAGCTGCTTCGTGTGCACAAGAACTACCAGCCGCTCATTGCCGCGCTTCCCGCGGGCTTGGTCCATGCGGCGGCACACATTACCGGAGGCGGTCTCGTAGACAACCTGCCCCGGGTATTGCCCAAGGGTTGTCAGGCGAGCATTCGGCGCGACTCGTGGCGCGTTCCGGCGATTTTTGATATCATTCAGAAGGGAGGCTCGGTTAGTCCCACCGAGATGTATAACGTCTTCAACATGGGAATCGGCATGGTGTTGATCGTGCCGGAGAACCGCGCGGCGGAGGCTGTGCGCCGAACTCGCGGGCGGCGGATCGGCGAAATCGTCGAGGGCTCGCAGGTCGTCGCCTTGGTTTAGCCCCATCGGCGTTGACGAGCGCCAAATTCGCTCTCGCCGCCGCCGGGAAAGAGTCTTCTATCCTCGACGCCGTTTTCGTGGTATGAGCACGCCGTGTTGAATCTCTGGAAACGCAAGCCGGCGCTGGGAATTGGCATCGGCGTCAGTCTGGTCGGCGCGGTGGCTCTGGCTGTCCGCTATGGATTTCGCCGCACCCCGCGGGAGCGGATTCCCGATGATATTTCGCCGGCGATTTTTGCGACTCGTGTCACCGAGACCGGCTTCGGGGAGATGATTTATCATATATCCGGGAGCGGGGATCCCGTTGTGTTTCTTCATGGAATCTATCTCGGAGCGTCGTCCTACGAATGGTCGAAGGTCTATCCGCACTTCACCTTGGGCCGGGAAGTCATCGCCCCCGACTTGATCGGCTTCGGAGAGTCGGAACGACCGGGCGTGAGCATGGATGCGACCGATTATTGCGAGAGTATCGCCGAATTTTTGCGAAACATCTGCGGCGACCGGTCTCCGATTATCGTTGCGAGCGGTTTGACCGCGGGCCTTGCACTGCTGGTGGCCTCACGCCATCCGGAGCTCGTTCGGCGGCTGATTCTCCTGCTCCCAACGGGGCTGAAGGAGTCGGGAAAGTGGAGCGCAGCGGGAGTGGTCGCGTTGGTCGGGTTGCCGGGAATTAACCGCTTTGTCTATCGCAATTACCTGTCTCGAGCACCGTTCATCAGGGGGTGGTTGACGAAGTTCGCCATGGGCGATCCCTCTCGGGTGAACGAGGAAATCGTCCGCGCGCTGACGACGTGTGCCCAGCAGCCCGGCGCAGAGCACGCGATTTTCGGATTCCTTCGCGGTCAGCTTGCTTTCGACATGGAATCGCGTTTGGACCGGGTGCCCCACCGGGTGAGTGTGCTTTGGCCTAGCCGGGCGTCGGGCTTTCCCTCCTCGGCCGGGGAGGAGATTTCCCGGAAACTGAAGCGCGCGAGGTTCGTGCCGGTGCCGGATTGCGGGATTCTCGCCGCCCTTGAAGCGCCGGACGTGGTGACCTCGATCATTGCGTCCGAACTGGACGGCGATTTTCGCCTTGAGGGCGTGGCGTGAATTGCTATTCCGGCAGGCTTCCGTCCTCACAGTGAACGTTTCCGATCTGCGCGAAATCCTTCAGTACGTTCCCCGCTTCCGGGAGCGCGTATTTGTGATTGCCATCGACGGAGCGGTGGCGGCTTCGGACAATTTTCCAAACATTCTGCTGGACCTTGCGGTCCTTCGTTCTCTGAGCGTGAAGGTCGTCCTGGTCCATGGTGCGGGCCACCAGATTCTTCGGCTGGCCGAAGAACAGGGCTTGAAGCCGACGAATGTGGACGGGACGGGCGTTACCGATGAGGCGACTTTGCGCGTCAGCATCGACGCGGCGATCCGCTTGACGAATCAGATCATGGAGGGCCTCTCCGCCGTGGACCTGCGCGCGGCCTACGTCAACGCGATCATCGCCCACCCTGCCGGAATCCTGGGCGGCACGGACCATCAGTTCACCGGACGGGTTGAGCGCGTCGACGTCAAGCCGCTGCGCCTTCTGCTTGACGAGGGCATCGTGCCCGTAATTCCTCCCCTGGGCTTCGATGGCGAGGGCCGCACCTACCGGGTGAATTCCGACGCTGCGGCTGTTGAGGTCGGCGAGGAACTCTCGGCGGCAAAGATCATTTACCTGGCTCCGAACAGTGCTTTCGCCGGGCACCCGGGCCTTCCACGCCAGCTTTCCGTTCCCGACACCATGGAATTGCTGAGAAAGCAGCGCGAGGATTTTTCTCAAAGTGTGTCCTCCAAGCTCGAATGCGCCGCGCGCGCTTGCATGCAGGGTGTGCCGCGGGTGCATCTTCTTGATGGAGGGATCAACGAGGCGCTGCTTACCGAGATCTTCAGCCACGACGGCTTCGGCACGATGGTTTATTCCAATGAATACCAGCAGATCAGGCGCATCTTCAAAAAAGACGTCCGTGCCGTGATGTCCCTTATCCGGCAGTCGGTGCGCAGCGAGGAACTGGTGCGCCGAACGCGCTCGGAGATTCTCGAGCGTCTAGAGGATTACTGGCTGCTTGAAATCGACCGAAACCCGGTCGCCTGCGTGGCGCTGCATGTCTATCCTCAGGATGCGGCGGGCGAGCTTGCCTGCCTCTACGTCAGCAAAGCGCACGAGAATCAGGGATACGGCCGCAAGCTTATGGCGTTCGCGGAGAATCTGGCGCGCGAAAAAGGTCTGAAGCGGCTCTTCGCGCTCTCAACTCAAGCGTTCAGCTATCTTCAGCAGAAAGGGGGCTTTGTCGAGTCCTCCGCCGAGGCGCTTCCCGATGAGCGCCGAATGCGATACGAAGCCAGCGGGCGCAATTCGAAAATCCTCCTCAAGCCGATCGCTGCCGGCAACTGAGGCGGCAAGCGCGTATGGCTTCGGATTCGATGGCAGGCCTGGTGCTCGATGGTCTCATTGTTTTTCTCTACTTCGCCATAATCATCGCTATTGGGCTCTACAAAGGCCGCGGGAGCAAAGACCTCGAGAGCTTCGCCGTGGGAAATCGCAACATTCCCTGGTGGGCGGTTCTCGCCTCAATCCTCGCTGCCGAGATCAGCGCGGCGACATTTCTTGGCGCCCCGGGTGAAGGCTATGAAAAGCGCAATTTTACTTACGCGCAGCTGGCGCTCGGCACCATCCTCGCGCGAGTCATCATCGCCTATGTTTTCATCAAGCCGTATTACGACTTCCGCGTCGTCTCGATTTACGAGTACCTGCTGCTTCGCTTTGGAGTAAGGACGAAAGATACCGCTTCGGCAATCTTCCTGATCACGCGCGCTCTGGCGAGCGGAACGCGCCTCTATGTGGCCGCGATCGTCTTCGTGATGGGCTATGAAATGATCACCGGGGAGACCCTTACGGTCTGGCAGCAGGTCTGGGTCTACATCCTCGCGCTCACCGTGATTACGGCTTTGACCGCCCTTTACACCGCGCTCGGCGGGATCAAGGCGGTCGTTTGGACCGATGTGATCCAGGCCTGCATCATGTTTGGATCTCTTGGCTTTGCCATATGGTCCTTGCTGCGAACGATCCCCGGGGGCTGGCAGGCCGTGACCGCGACACTCGACCAGCCGGGGGATTGGCAGTTCTTCTCGAGCGGATTGGAGCCCGAAAGAAGCTTTTGGGACAATGTGCGCGGCATCCTCGAAAGCGAATACACCATCTGGGCAGCGCTCATCGGGTCCACGTTCACAACGCTCGCCACGCATGGCACGGATCAGGATATGGTCCAGCGCATGCTCACGGCGAAGGATCATCACCGGAGCCGCCTTTCGCTCATTCTTTCGGGCTTTGCGGACCTCCCTCTGGTCCTCGCGTTCCTTTTTGTCGGAATCCTGCTTTGGGCCTTTTACCAACAGCCGGGCAAGAATGCGCCATTCGCCTACTACATAGTCCACGAGCTTCCGCCAGGTCTTCGCGGTGTGCTCATCGCGGGCATCTTTGCCACCGCCATGGGTTCGCTCAGTACCGCGCTCAACGCGCTCGCCACGAGTTTCACCGAGGATTGGTATCGGCCCTATCTCCGCAAAGGGGCCTCCCAAGCTCAGATCGTGCGCGCGGCGCGAATCAGCACGGTCGTTTTCTCGGTGTTACTGATTCTCATCGGCTCCGCGACTGCCTACGCCAAGATCGTGCTGAACGCGCGCATCATCCCAATCGTCCTCGGAATTTTCGGATACACCTATGGCTCGCTGCTCGGAGTTTTCCTCGTGGGCCTTCTCACCAAACGCCGCGGGAGCGAAGCGGGAAACCTTTTCGCGATGATCTGCGGATTTCTGGTCGTCGCGGTTCTCAGCGGGTTGCACAATGATCTCGGGACTCTCCTGCATCCGCCGGGTCCCGGCGAGGCCCGCACCGCGCTTTGGGCGCCCGCCTGGTTGCCCCGGATCGAGTTTCCCTGGCGCATCGCATTCGGCGCTGTCGTGACCTTCGCCGTTGCCGCTTGTTTCAAGACACCCGAATTTCGGGTGCGCGCCGCCGAGAACTACCTTGAGCGGCAAAGGCCGATGGCGTCTTGAGTTTCCGGCTCGTCAAGTAATTTGCTCGCCGAACGCGAAAGTTTCTTTCGGTCCGTTCGCCCCTTTTTTCTTGAGGTATCCTCCAGCGGATTCTTAATCTCACGCCGCGTGCAACCCCAAGGGCGGGGCCGCGTGTGAACAACTTGTGAAAATGTTGAATCCCCCAAATTCAATCAAAGACGGCGCATACACTACTGCATATGAAGGAAGAGGGCTTTCGAGGGATGGTTTCAAACGAACCGGTTAGCGTATATACTTATAAGTCAGTTGTTCATAGTATCTTACAATGAGATTCTCCAAGAGAAATTTCCGGAAAAGACTTGGCGTCTGCTGCTTTTTTCGTTGTCCTTGCCGCGGTCAAACTCCGGTATCCGTCTGTTGGGGCTGGCAGGAATCTCGTGCATAACTTTCTATGACATTGAATTGCGGAAACATATGGACGTCGGTCTCCAGGCTCATCCGGCAAAGGATCAGCGCCGACGGATATGAACGATGGTTCCAAGGCGTGGACGTGATTTCCGATGATGGGCTGAAACTTGTCTTTCGAGTGCCAAATCCGATCCACCAGTTCTTTATCGAGAGCAATTATCTTCGTCTTGTCCAGGACGCCGCTTCGGAAGTGCTCAGCAGTCCTCGGAAGATCCAGTTTATCGCTCCCGGCTCGGGGGAATTCGATGCGTCGTTTTCCGCTGCGCCTGGGGAGTCTCCTCCGCCCCCCCGTGCGGTTTCCCCGGAACGCGCGCAGAACCAGACGGCCACTGGCATGAATCCAAGGAACACCTTCGACACCTTTGTCGTCGGGTCCAATAACCAGTTCGCTCACGGGGCCGCCATTGCTATCGCCAAGACGCCCGCCAAGACCTACAATCCCTTTTTTGTGTACGGTGGAAGCGGATTGGGCAAGACCCACCTGCTTCAGGCGATCGGCCACTTCGTCATCAACAATCAAAAGCCCGCGCGCGTCGTCTATCTCTCCAGCGAGCAGTTCACCAACGAGTTCATCGACGCCATTCAACACGGCACGCTGGTAAAGTTTCGCAAGAAGTATCGGTATGCGGACATCCTGATGATTGACGACATCCAGTTCCTCGCCGGCAAGGAACGCTCGCAGGAGGAATTCTTCCATACTTTCAACACCCTCCACGACGGCCACAAGCAGATCGTCCTTTCCAGTGATCGCCCGGCGAGCGAGATCGAGAAACTCGAGCACCGCCTCGTTTCGCGGTTCGAGTGGGGCATGACAGCCGAACTTCAGCCCCCGGACATCGAGACACGCATCGCTATTTTGAAAAAGAAGGCCGAGGGCTTGAACATCGCGCTTGATGCCTGGGTGATCGAATTTCTCGCCGACCGCATTCGCAACAACGTCCGTCGTCTGGAGGGAGCGCTCATGCGGGTGGCTTCCTACAAATCGCTGAGCGACCGGGAGATCACCCGCGAAGTCATTGAAAATTTGCTCCGGGATATTTTTCAGGAGCAGGCGCGCCGTGCGGTCACCATCGAGCAGATTCAACGGAAGGTTGCGGAGCATTTCGACGTGCGGCTCGCGGACATGACCAGCAAGCGACGCCCGGCAAATATTGCCTTCCCCCGGCAGGTGGCCATGTTCCTCGCGCGGGAGTTGACCAGCAGCTCCCTGAGCGACATCGGTGACGCCTTCGGCGGCAAAGACCATGGCACCGTTATTCATGCCTGCAAACTGGTCAAGCGCCGCATTGAAGAGGACGAACAGACTCGACACGTCATCCGTCTGCTTGACAGTCAGCTTCAGCGATAGCCGATAGGGCGGGAAGTTCGGCAGCCATCTCCTGCGAAAGGGGATTGCCGCATTGGACTAATGTTGACTTCGCGGGATCGGCCCAATAAATGAGACCTTTTCACTCAAGAGCATGAAGTTCGCAGTCACCAAAGAAGCCCTCCTCGACGGTCTGCAACGGATCCAAAATGTGGTCAGCACGCGCTCCACCTTGCCCGTCCTAACCAACGCCCTGCTCGAAACGTCGAAGACCGGCCTGCGTCTCACCACGACGGATCTGGAGGTTTCGGTGCGCTGCGAGGTTGCCGCCCAGGTGGAAAAGCCGGGGGCCACGACTTTGCCTGCCCGCCGGCTCTCCGCGATCGTGAGAGAGCTTCCGGCCTCCGAGATCACGATTGAGACCGACGCGAAGAACATCTCGACGATCCGGTGCGGATCGAGCTTCTTCAAAATCTACGGTCTCCCCAAGGAGGAGTTCCCGCCGTTTCCGTCCTTCAAGGACGCCAAGGTCTACACGATCAGGCAATCCGAGCTAAAAAATGGGCTGCGAAGGACCTCGTACGCCATTTCCGTCGACGAAACCCGCTACGTGCTGAATGGCATTCTTTTCTCCTTCAAGGAAAACAAGCTCACCCTTGTGGCGACGGACGGTCGCCGTCTGGCTCTATTCGATAGCGATCTGGAATTTCCCCACAGTCACGAGCGCGACTTCATCGTTCCGACAAAGGCCGTGACGGAGCTCCAGCGCCTGCTCGGCGAGGATGGAGAAATGCAGATCGCGGTGAGTGAGAACCTCGTCTCGTTTGAGTTGAACGGCGCGCAACTCGTTTCCAAACTTGTCGAAGGCAACTATCCGAACTACCGGCAGGTCATTCCCGGCGAGGCCAAGGAACGCGTCACCATCGAGCGCGAAGCCCTTCTCAACAGCGTGCGCCGCGTATCCTTGCTGAGCAATGACAAGACCAGCTCGGTTCGCCTGGGCTTTTCGCGGAACAACCTTGATATCACGGCCAACACGCCCGAGGTGGGAGAGGCGCGGGAGGCGCTGGCGGTCGTCTATCGCGGGCGCGATTTGTCCATCGCCTTCAATCCCGAGTTTCTTATGGATCCGCTGCGAAATTTAGCGACCGACGAGATCCACCTTGAGCTCATCGACGAGATGAGTCCCGGCGTGCTTAAGATCAACACGCCGTTTCTCTATGTTCTCATGCCGATGAGAGTTTCGGTCTAAGAAAGCCGCCGCCGTCCGTTTTGGCAATCTCCCCGCCGGGGGGAGACAGAGCCTTCCAAGGGGTCGCCAAACTTTGACGCACATGCGCGAGAGTTCGGTTCGATCAGACGCGCAGGCGCGACGGTGCCGCTTGCCTGTGGCGGATGGCTGACGAAGTCTTTCAGCGCTCAATGAATCCCGGAGGAAGCTCGGGCTTGGTGGAGACTTCGTCGAGCATCGAGGCTTCCTTCGAGGTTCCGATGATGCCCTTGTAAAAGAGCGCGGAAGGCCGCAAGAGGCGGCGTTTGGTTAGGGGATCCATACGCGACAAACCAAAAGGCGCCTTGTAGCCATGGTGCCATTCGTAGTTATCAACGAGCGTCCAGACAAAATAACCCCGCACGTCGTGGCCTTCGTCAATTGCTTCCTTGACCTCCAGCATGTGATTGAAGAGGTAGCGCACGCGCTTGACGTCCTTGGAGGTGGCGATTCCATTCTCGGTGATCACGATGGGCTTCTTGTAGCGTCGACTGAGGGTAAGGATTTGTTTGTAAAGTGAGCGTGGCTGAATCACCCAGCCGAGCAGACTGTAGTTGCGCCCTCTCCGGGCTTTGAGCGCGACCAGCGCGGTGAAGTCGGCATATTCGCTGTAGTAGTAATTGAAGCCGATCAAATCGCTGACGTCGTATGTCCGGTCGAGGTAGGTGAGGTTCAGCCGCTGCATGAAGTTGTAATAAGCCCGGGTTGGGTCCCAAAGCCCCCAATACCAATAGGGCTGCGCAGTGATGTTGAGGACGAGGGCGTCCTTGCGGTTCTCCCGGATGATCTCCGCAGCCTTGCGGAACCCCCAGACACTCTGCCGCATCGCAGCTGCATGTTTTCCAAAGTCGAGCAACAACCCTGGCGGCCAGGTCGCGCTGATGTAACCGAGTGCCATGTCGCCATTCGCTTCGTTATGCGGCGCGTAGATCCGCACGACCGGTGCCAGGGCCTTCGTGACCTTCTGCACATAGAGCGGCCAGCGTTCACGATAAAGGGGATGCAGCCAGCGGGACTTGCTTGCGCTGCCTTTGGTCACCAGCCAGCTGGGGAACGTGAAGTGCCAGAGCGTGACCACCGGTTCAATGCCCGCTGCCTTAAGCTTTCTCGCCATGTCGGCGTAACGGCGGATGGCCGCCTCATTGTAGCGACCCGGCTCCGGTTCGACTCGCGCCCATTCGACGCTGAATCGATAGTGGGTCACACCGATCTTTTTCAGTGCCTCCAGATCCCGGTCAAAATTGCTCCAGCTGAATTCTGCATCATCCCCTTTCGGGGGAACGCGCTTGGATTCGGCGAACAAGTCCCAATCGGTTTTGAAGTAATTCGGCGAACCGGCAGGCTCTCCGCGATCCTCGGTTTGGAAAGCGCTGGAAGAGATGCCCCACCAGAACGGCCCGGTGTCGGGCGGTTTCGATTCATTCTGTCGCACGATGCGAGGCGCGGGCGGTGGCGTAATGCAACCGACCAACAGCGCTCCGCTAAGCGCCGCCGCGTGCGAGAACTTCAGATTCACAGGCAGCCTCTAGCGTGCTCGGAGCCTCAGGTAAACCCGAAAGTCGCGTCCAGAACGCGTTGCACGAACCGGCCGGTTCGAATTTCCTGCGATTTGCGGGGGCCCGCAACATTCAGCAACCCCACGTGATGCCGGCGCAGAAAGCTCTTCAGGAGGACTGCGCTCTCGGAAACTGTGAGAAGATCGCTGGCGATACGGAGTGCGGGCTTTCCCAAGATCCGGCATAGTTCGAGTGTTCTCCGCGACCCTCCCAGCAGCCGTGGCGACCCCGAAAAGATGACCGTTGCGTCGCTATCGCGCACATTCCATGCGGTGCGCTGGAAGTATTGGGCCGATAGTGTCTCGCGCAGCCTGTAGCGTGAAGAAATCGTTCCATCCTCTGCCCGCCGTCCCTTCGGACACCAACCCTCATAGGGCACTCCGCGCCGGATCGCCCACGCCAGAGCGGCGCGATCGACGCCTGTCTGTCCCCCGCTGACGATTCGGATCGCCTCGCCCGCCGGTCTTGGCCGTGCCATCATTCTCACCAATTTGTCGCCAGCATAGCACAGCGGTGTGTAGCGTTCATGCGCCACCGAAAGCCGCCTTCGCGAGCCGCCATTCTTCGCGGCTGCAACTAATCCTATGAGCAGCAGTAGCGGCGTCAGCGCCATGGTGCGGTGCGCCCTCTGGCTCGAAGACGAGTGCGCGTGTGATGTGCTGGCGATCGGGCACGAGAGCTTCGCCCCGGTGCAACCTGCCGATGCCGCTTTTCCGCCAGAGCTGCTCCTGACGGTCGGTGACGGCGCCGAGGGCTGGAGGACGGTCCGCCAGTTAATCACGGCGCTGGAGCGCGGCGGGCTGGCCAAGCTGCAGCTGCGCCCCTTCATGTCGGTGGCACCGGCCCGAATGCCCGGGTCATCGAGTAGGAGGCGTTCGCAGGGGGCAGAAGCGCATCTGATGCCGCCACGGACATGACCTTCCTTGCGCTTCCTTGGTATCTTCCTGACCTCAGAAGGCTTCGGGAAGATTTTAAGATAGCGACCGGCAGGGTCGGCCATGATCGGAAACCTAAGCTGCAGTCGGCCCTCAAACCAACCTATACTCCCCTACGCATAAGCTCAGGTGCAAGAAGGTGTGGGCCTGCGCTCCGACCGCACCTCCTTCTTATCTGATCGATTACGAACACCACGTCCTCGCTCGGTTCTGACCTGATCCGGTAGTCCCGCCTTGCCACGGATAGCTAAATTCTTATAAACGAAGCGTATGCGGGAGCTTGTCAAACTTCATGGCGGCAGAATGCTGAAATCCTTCGACCAGGGAAAGTATATGAAAAAGAAGGAATTCCCGAAGCAGCTCGCCGAGGGCGTCTGCGCTGCCCTCAGCACTGTATGGGTCTCCAGACGCGCCAAGGGTGAGGATTTCTTCAAGTACCTGGACTCCAACCAGGCGCGCGCCCAAGTAGCGATGTTGCAACATCGTGAGGAGGGTCCCAGCGAGTTGGACAAGTTAATCAGCAAAGAATCTAAAAAGATCCAGAAGAAGCTGGATAAAACGAGTGACTCCAACTTAAGACGAGCTCTCGGGGAACAGAAGGCAGGATTATTCCCACAGGAGGCTTTTCTGCAACACTTGAAGAGGTCTCAATACCGCGTCGACTATATCAAGGAGCAGGCTGGCTTAGACGGCAAGATCGATAGAGGACTTGAGATTTCCAAAGCAGTGAAAAATGTCTCCGCAAGCGGGGAGGGTTTCGTGATTTTTGGAATGGATGGGAAGGATTCAGGGCACGCTGTGAGCCTTTATCGCAACAGAGATGGCGTTCGTTTTTTCGATCCAAACTACGGTGAAGCCTTTTTCGAGGATCGTGCGCACTTCGAGGGATTCCTGAGCGAGTATGTGGACCTTTGCTCCAGGGACGTTCTTGATGGTACCCTGGAGGACATAACGATCACCGATTTTGCGTCTTCGTGCATGCCGACAAGCCCTGAAGATGCCGAGTTGGCAGACCACCGCTACCTGGCGCTCAATCTGACCTTTCCCGAGATGGTGGGGCTTGCTACCTCCTACTATCAAGATCCGACAACAACCCAGAACGTTGTGAGCGGCGGCGAGTCAAGTGCTTAAGCTAATCGACGAGTCCGCCATAGGCGAGCCAGCTTCGTTGAGTTTTATTTGAAAACGATATTGTCCGGACAAATCGCGAGGTTGCCCGCAACTGCAGGGTGGTACATCCGCGCAAAGGGAAGCTGGTAAGTCTTTCCGGCGACGTCCCGATACTCCCCCTTGGCATAGACGAAGAGTCGAGCCTTACCGGCATTGAGGGCTTCAAGCCTTTCTCGGCAAACGGTCAAGAATCAGTGCTTGCCAGTTGATGACTCTTTCCGGTGCCAAAGCCAGGAACTGGATCTTCTTCGGCGTTCCAGATTGGATACGAGCAGGAATGACGACTCTCTGATCGCAATCGTCGCAGCAGCGACCGGGGTTGACCGGTTCTGCGTTGTTACTCCCGCCCGTGAATTCTTTCTTGCAGATCGAGCACGTAAAACGCTCGGTCATATTGCTTGCTTCATTGTTTTATTTCTTCCTGACTGCGCTCACTTGGCTTCTCCTCCTGCGGCCTTCCAAAAAACGCCTATCTGGCTTTCGGTCGCTTGCTTGAGCTGACGTCGAATCGAAAGAACACAGACGAAGGGCGATCGCTCGCGCAAGAATGGCCGCTAGGGGGTTCTGTCTCACTAGAGAAGCCAATCTTTGACATGCCTTCATGATTCCAGTCGATTAGAAATTCACCGCACAAAGTTCTTCTTGTGAGGCTAAATCGTGATATTACACGATAATGCACCGGGAGACGTTCGTCGCCAAGCTCAGTGAAATCCAGCAGAGTGTCGAGTATCTGCTGGCGCAACTCCAAGCCAGCGAGCATGACGCCTTTGCGGCTCACCTTTACCGCTCGCGCCGGGAATATCGGTCAGTCTGCGAACGGGCTGGGCAAGGCGGCAAGCAGATCGAGCGATGCCTCATCCCCAGCTTTCAAGTCGCCGGGAGCATCGGCTTCAAAGGCGACTTGCGGCAATGGGAGGAGTTGTTGCGGATTGGCGATTGAGATCTTGCTATCCTCTGGATTGTGGACGGTCCTCGTCGCCTAGATCTCTCATCCTCACCATACCTACGATCCGCATCTTCCGGTCCAAAACGAGCAGATACGGAAGATCGTGCTCGCGCATGATTCTCCGAGCTTCGTCGACGGACTGATCTTCGAAGCAATAGAACACCTTTTTTACCATCACACCAATGACGGGCTTTGGTTTGTTGAGATCATCCGCGACCTTTTCAGGCTTCTTGTCCACAGTCACTGCCGAGTCTTTCGTGGGCAGAGGTGGCGGACTCTTTCTATGGACTTCTTGGACGGGTTTAACACGCGGATTAAAAAACTCGTATTGTGCCCGGTCCTCAGACTCCCACTTACCGGATCCACTCGCGATAAGCATGGCAATAACCCCAAAAGGATTGGCAAAAATCACAAATAATAGCGGCAATGCTAGGATAAAGCCTAGAATCGACACCACTGTTTCCATAGGGGGACAACGACCTGTATTATTTTATCAGCTGGATTCCCGATAGCAACTGGCGACTGAGTCGCCGACAGCTTTGTTTTCCAAAGGTGACCTTCGCCAATGGCAGGAACTTCTTCGGATTGGCGATTGAGAAATGCTGCCTGATGCAGGAATCCGCAGCGATTAGGTTCTTCACGCAGCCGCAAAGTTGTTAGCTCCACGACTGGTCATAACAACCGAGGTAGCCCGTTTCGAGTTGGGATTCATCGTCAAGCAAGGGCGGGCTACCTTCCCGCTTTTCCGCCTGATGGAAACGAGCGGGATGCGCCATGAAACCCCCGAAACTCGTCACTTCCGGCCCCCATGGGCCCATTGATATGGATCTGATAGACACCCCTCGTTGCAGCCATACATCCCTTGAAATGCGGCTCGACGCCCTGGAGCGTCCAAAGCGATAAAACCCAGCAGCGATCACGACGAGTCACTGTTGGAAGTAGATCGAGCGCTTTAGGGGGGATCAAAACCCAGAGCATTTCACCGGCGTCCGCTCAGTGAGCTTCACGATGGCCTCGGCGATCCGGGGCCACCCCGTAGACTGGGGGCGTGAGGTCAATAGGAGTGGGCAGCTTTCAGAATCCGCTTAGCGGCCTCGAGGTATGCATTGATCCCCGCCGCCTCCGCGTCGGTGATGACTTTGGCCTCGTCCTCGCCGAAGGCGAGGTCCAGTTCGTCACTAGCCTGATCGAGGGCGTCATCCGCATATCCGGAGAGGAGGCCCTTCGCGCCGCCCAAGTCCGACCCCAAGGCCAGCAGTTCGTTCCGAAGTTGCTCGATCCTGACCTCAAAGTCAGCGGCGGCCGGGAGGTCTTCCCCGAGTGTCTGGAGGACGAGAACCTGCAGTGCCTCGACTACTGCCCGCTGCGCCGCGTTCTAGGCCTGCGGCTCTACATCTTCGACAAGAACTGGTGACCAAGCGAGATCGGACTGGTTTCATGAACTGAGCCAGCTAACATCCGCATGCACCTGACCGGCTGCAAGCGGGCTCTCCCACTTCCGCTGGCAGTGATGCGGGCGGTTAGGTCAGGAGAGAACGCAGACGTATTTCCAACAACAATGAACGAGCAAAACAAAACATCATGAAAGCAGTCATCAGAAAGTATTCAGGAAAAGGAGCCAAAGAATTGATCGATGTTCTGGAACAACGCGCGGCAGAACTGGACTCGGTCATG
>DASTFP010000035.1:0-5621 GCA_035719865.1 Terrimicrobiaceae bacterium
AGTATGCGATCCAGGGCGAAACGACTTCGCAGTCGCGGCACCGCCATTGCGGAAGCGATCGATCCCAGTCCAAAGGCTCCAAGAAGCAGGCCGTATCCCGTGGCGGAGGTTTTCAACACGTCGCGCGCGAACAGCGGGAGAAGCGGCCAAACCGCCGCCGCGCAAAGGTTGAAAGCGATTGCCCGGATGATCGGGGCTTGCAGGCGAGGCGCATGAAGCAGGTATCGGAATCCAGCGCGGATCGCACCGACAACGTCCTCGCTTAGGCGCGACGCCTCGAGGGCCGGTTTTTTCCAGAGGGCCAAAGCACCCAGCACGGCCAGGAACGATGCGGCATTGGCGAAGAACGCGAAGGCGGCGCCGAAGGCGGCGACAACGAACCCGCCCAGGGCCGGGCCAACGGCCCGCGCGACGTTGAAGGAGATGCTGTTCAGCGCTATCGCCGGTGCCACCCAGGGCTTCGGCACCATGTCCTGCACGGTTGCCTGCCAGGCCGGCAGGCTGATGGCGGCGCCGAACCCCAACCCAAAGGTCAGGGAGAGCAGCACCCACGGAGTGGCATGTCCGAGCAGCGTCAACAGGCCGAGCATCGCCGCCATGAGCAACATCCAGGCTTGGGACCAGAAAAGAAGGGCCTTTCTGTCGGCCAGATCGGCGAGCGCCCCGGCCACCAACCCGATAAGGAAGACGGGCAGCGTGGCTGCGGTCTGTACCAGGCCGACCAGCGTGGTCGACGGTGTCAAACTCGTCATCAGCCATGCTGCACCGACCGATTGCATCAGGGTGCCGATGTTGGAGACAATATTTGCCGCCCAAATGGCGCGGAACGCTGGCAGGGCGAGCGGCGCGAGCAGAGAAGGCGTCCCATCCTGACGGACTTGCGATGGAGCTGGCGCGTCACTCATTTAATCGCACGATTGCCCCTCTGGCCTGTAGTGTCCGGCGGCGCGCGACGATCACCAGAAAAAGCTAACGACAAGGACGACAAGCACAAGGAGACTGATCAGAGTGTAGAGCCGGTCCTTTAGCGCGGCGAACCCGAAGGCGGCGAACGCGACGCGAACCAACGGGTTGATCAGCAGCAGCACCACGCCAATCATGATCAAGCTGCGACGATGCCCTACTTCGCCGAGATCGAGGGCACGCTGAATCATGGAAACCGGATCTTCGAAATACTTTGGTTCGCCGCTGAAGATGTGGTCGCCGGGCGGCAAGCCCTTGTGGGTGGCAAGAAACCACATCAGGCCTGCCGCCATGATCGCTGCTGCTATCAGCACCCCGGTCACCATCAGGCGGGCAAGCTGGTTCTGGAGCTGTTCGTCTTTCATTTTTTAGCCTCGGATCAAACACGGATCATAAAATCACTTCGCCACCTTTACTTCGACCAACAGACCGCCATTCACGAGAGGGTCCGCGTAACAGTCTGAGACGACTGCGTGGTTGCACAGAACCTTGATGGGGTTCCAGCTTGGTATGGCTCCCACGTTTGATAAGCTGGGTCGTCCTTCCTCTCCTTGTTTCATCCGTGTCTAAAAGCTAATGCCCAAGCCACGGGCGATCATCTGCACGGCGATTACGGAGACAGCCGTCAGGAAAATTGCTCTCAACAGCTTGACCGGGGCAACAGGCAGGAGCTTTGCGCCGAGGAAAGCTCCCGCCAGCACACCGAGGGCGACCGGAGCGACAAGCGCCGGATCCAAATAGCCGCGCTTCAGATAGACGCCCACGCTCGCCGCCGCGGTGACGCCGATCATGAAGTTGCTCGTCGCCGTTGTGACCTTGAAAGGGATTCGCATGATTTGATCCATCGCCACCACCTTGAAGGCTCCCGAGCCAATCCCGAGCAAACCCGAAAGCACGCCGGCCACCCACATAACGCCGAACCCCGGCAATACATGATGAACGGTGTAGCGAATCAGACCGTTCGAGGCTGGCATCGTGCCGGGCAGCCGCAGCTTCACGGCCAAAGGATCCGAGACATCCGGGCCGGGATGCTCCGGTATTTTTCGGAGCGAGAGCAAGACCGTCGCAAGGAGGGCCGCGCCGAAGATGATGGAGAGAACGGCCTGATCGAGCACCACTGCGAGCAGGGCGCCGCAGACCGCACCGACTGTTGTTGCAACACAAAGAAAGAGTCCGATGCGCATATTCGAGATGCCATCGCGCAGATACGCCGCAGCTGCTCCCGAGGAGGTAGCTATCACCGAGCACAGCGCAGCGCCCATCGCATAGCGGATGTCCACGCCGAAGATCAGCACGAGCAGAGGAGTGATGATCACTCCGCCGCCGAGGCCAATCAGCGCGCCGATGGTGCCGGCCAGGAAGGAGGCGGTCGCCACGAGGAGGTCGAAGACTCGCTCGTCCATTATTGATTCCGCCCCGTTTCGCTCAAAACGATTTGACCCGTCGCCACAGTGGCGTTGTCCACCTCCGCGTGAACATCAAACATCCACAGGCCGCTGAACTCGCCGGTCTTCCTTGCAGTCAGAACGATACGCTCTCCGGGGTGCACCGGGGCGGTGAATTTCATGTTCCGGATAGCTGAGAGCAGGAAGCGCCTGTCGTGCGATCCCCAGGCGCCCGCGATTCCCGCGGTCTGGGCCAGGGCCTCGGTAAGGATGACCCCGGGCACCAGGGGATTGCCCGGAAAGTGGCCGCGAAACATCGGATCATCGGCGAAAAACGTCTTTCGGCATTGAGCCTCTCCTTGCGCTGCACTCAGCACTTCGTCCACGAAGACAAACGGTGCCCGGTGGGGCAAACCAAGTGATTCGGGATTTTTCACTGCGTACTCCTCGCGGGGTTAGTCGCGAAACACGATGGCCTTTGCGCCATGAACGAGAACGCGGTCCTCAACGTGATAACGAACGCCGCGCGCGAGAGCAAGACGCTCACAGTCGCGCCCGAGGCGAACCAGGTCTTCAGGATCATGATAGTGTTCGATGCGCGCGACCTCCTGCTCGATAATGGGGCCGGCATCGAGATCTTCTGTGGCATAGTGGCAGGTGGCGCCGATGAGTTTTACGCCCCGTTCGAAGGCGCGTTGATACGGGTTTGCTCCGACGAAGGCTGGGAGAAAGGAGTGGTGGATATTGACGATGCGGGCCGCATATTCCTCGCAAAGCCAAGCTGGAAGTATCTGCATGAAGCGGGCGAGAACGACCAACTCGGCGCGAGCTTCGTTCAGCAGCCTGCCGACTCTCTCGAAGGCCTCGACTTTTCCTGTTTCAAAAGAGACGAATTCGAAGGGGATCTGTTCGCGCTCGACCAGGGAGCGGCAAACTTCGTGATTCGATATTACCACCGGCACTTCGATCCCAAGTTCGCCGGATCGCCAGCGCCAAAGAAGATCAACCAGACAATGCTCTTGCTTGCTTACCAGGATGACCGAGCGCGTCTTGCGTTCGGCGGGCCGAAGGGACCACGTGGCCTGCAGGCTGGAAGCAAGCGGCGCAAACGCGTCGGCAAAGACGCCCGGCTGCCAGCTTGCACGGCCTTTTTCGATGGCCAGGCGGGCAAAGAACCATCCGGTTGTCACGTCGGTGTATTGGGACACTTCGAGCAAATTGCCGCCATGAGCAGCGATTGCTCCGGTGATCTGCGCGAGCAAGCCCACTGCATCAGGGCAGTTCAGCTTGAGAATCGAGACCATTGCCCAATCAAAGCCCTCCGAGCGCGGCTTTCGCAAGGAAAACAAGGCTTGGCCCCCTCGCCTGAGAGGGCGTTCATCCTGCGGGCAAAGTCTCTTCGAGTGTCGGCGGACTAAAGCGCCTTTAGCGTCAAAAAGTGGGATCGATCGCCAGAGAGGCCAGAACCGCCTCGCGCAAGTCCTTGAGTTGGGGCTCCTCTTTCTCGGGCGATTGCCAGGTCGCAAAGTAGAGCGTGCCCGTGCTATCGTTGGCTTTTGCCAGATTAACTACCTTGATGTTACCCTCATCGCTTTCGATCGTGTACTCGACCCGAAAGCACTGAAGGGGTCCTTCCTCGGTTTTTTCCAGCTTGGGTCCGTCCCCTTCCTCCTGGGCTGAAGAGAGCAGGTCGCTGGCGTATTCGCTTGGTCTCATGGATGCGCGGTCCGGTACTTTGCTCGTGACGCTCAGGATGAGACCAGCGCTGAATACGTCGTCCTCGCTTTCGGCTTTCTCCCGGCTAATCTGGTAGACGGTTACTCCATCTTCAGACTCCCCTTTTGTAAACCAGCCTTCGGGGATCAGCATCTTCGCCTTGATCTCGGGGAAGGCCTGCTCCTTCAAGGTGGCTTGCTGGGCGGGGAGGTTCGTCGCAACGATGACAATAATGAGATGAACAATAAGGAGATGCCTCATCAGTGCTCCTTCGAGATCGTGGGGGATTTTGCGATGTCTGGAAAGCGTTGTTGCAGTTCCTGGAGAGCTTTTTCGGCTTCGTGCTCGTTGTTGGCCTTTCGATAGGCGTCGACGGCTCTGCGCAATGCGCGCGGCGCAACCGATGCATCATTGTAGAGGACCGCGACAGTCATGAATGCGCGGGCCGCTCCGTCGTAGTCGCCCCGGGCATAGGAAATTTCACCGGAGAGGAGACGGCCCTCGGCATTGAGCTGGCCTTCGGGTTGGAGCAGCAGAGACTCATCGCAAAGCTTGGCCGCCTCGTCGAAATTCTTTTGATCGAGGGAAACCGAGGCCATCGCCTGCAAACCCCGGGCGCGGCTGTAGGGTTCGCGTGCGGCCTCAAGAAACTGGGTGACGAAGGGCGTCGCCTCTCGGGACTTGCCCTGCCGGATCTGTGCCTCTGCAAGCTCAATCAACACCGTTGGGTCAACGTCTTTCGCGTCCTTTGCGACGGGAAGAAGATATTGCTCGGTGGCTGCATAGTCGCCTTCCTCGAAACTCTTGCGACCGAGCCAGCGCGTGATTTCCGCGGGGATGTTGAGTCCCTTGTTCTCGAAGACGGTGCGCCGAAGCGAGGGGAGATCCTGAAGGTAGTAATAGCAAAGAATGATCCGCAGGGTGGCGCGTTCTCCGTATTGCGGAGCGTCCAGTTTGCGGGCGATTTCGAGATACTCGATCGCGCGCTTGTAGTCCTTTTCTTCGAAGGCGGCCCAGCCGATCCAAAAATTCGCCTGCCCGCCAGCGGAAGTCTTCGGGTAGGCTTCGAGAAGCTTGGCAAACGTGGCGGTCATGCCTTTGTAATCGTTCTGCTGGCCGAGGACGAGCGCTTTTTGTTGCAAGGCGAGCTCGCGTTCCGGGGCCTTCTCATGGGAATCGATGATGAGATCGAAGTCCTTGAGCGCGGCGTCGTATTGCTTGTTCTGCTGGTATGCCAGCCCGCGCTGGGCAATGGCGGAAGGAAGCGTGGGGCTGCCGGGGTTCTTCTCGATATATTGCGTGTAGGTTTTGATGGCGCCCGTGTAGTCCCCGGTTTGGGCCTGGCACCATCCGAGCTTGTAGAGTGCCTTGGTCTTCAGGGCCTCCGCGAGTTCCGTATCGCCGAGCCTCGCGTAGATAGGTCCGGCCTCGGCATACTTCTTCTGTTTGAAAAGCGATTCGGCCTTCAAGAGGCTTGCCTGCGCACGTTCGAGGGGGTCGGTGGACTGCCTGATAAAATCATCCGCTTCCTGCATCAACCGGGGATCATCCAGCTGG
>DASTFP010000036.1:0-3667 GCA_035719865.1 Terrimicrobiaceae bacterium
GTATTCTTGCGGGCGCCTTGCGGTGGGGACGTCCCTAGTGAGAGATCCACACCGGCGTGCCCACCTTGACTGCGTAGTAGAAGCGTTTGGCCCAGCGATTTGGAAGTCGAATGCATCCATGAGAGGCCGGATAGCCGGGGACGTGGCCCGAGTGCAAACCGTAGGACGGAGCAATCTGCAGATAGTACGGCATGGGTGCGCCGACAAAGACGGCGCCCGGGGGCTTGCGGTCCTTTCTCACATCCACGCCCGCCACGACGACCCGGCCATTGCGCTCGTATGCACCATAGAGACTCGACCGGTGATCGATGTCCTTGGCGATGACACGGTGCTTGCCCGTCGGGGTGTTGTAGCCCTCTCTTCCCGTTGAAGCCGGAGAGACTGCGACCAACTCGCCGCGGTTGTATAGAAATGCCTTCTGGTCGGACAGGCGAACCACTATCCCACGGCCGGCGGTCCCCTGATCCGTTAGCATCCCGAGCTCGGGAACGGATCTTGCCACAGAGTTCAGCGAGCGTTTTCCGAACTCCGGAATTGATCTTGTCATCGAGCCTAGCGAATCCGTGTAGGCGCCAAGATCCGGTGCCGAGGAGCATCCGCCGAGAAAGACGAGCAAGCCGGGGAGGAGAATGGAGGTCAGGTTCCTGCCGGTGAGAGTAACAATCGAGAGGAGAGGGCGCTTCACTGTTGGGCTGAACGGAATACTATGAACGAAGATTAAACCAAGGCAAAGATTGCTCGATGGAGCCTGAGCAGACCCGCCTCGGAACCCGGGATGTGGGAAAGGGTGTCTCAGTGGCCAATCGAGGAGGGCGAAGGCCCGATTCGCTCGGCATTGTAACCCTTTTCCACGGCGATTCCGATGATTTGCCGGTAAAGTGCCTGAGGCATCTTTGGTTGCCGCGACAAGATCCAGAGGAAGCGTCGCGAGGGATGGCCGACCAGGGCCCACGAGTAGCGCTTTTCATCAAGGCCGATGATCCAGTAGTCGCCTGCGAACGGGCCGAAAAACCGCACCTTGAGCCGGGCGTTCCCACTCCCGGGAACTACTGTTGCGCGGCCGACGACCGTTTTCAGTGAGCCGTTCTTGCGCGGACAAGAGTTGACGACCTTGATTGAGCCGTCCGGCAATGCCGAGTAGTCGGCGGTCGCTCCTGCCGCACAAGCCCGCTGGAACCAGTTGGGATATTTTGCAATTTCGTGCCATCTTCCGGAGTAGCGATCGAGATCGACGAACGGAACAGTGGCGAGCGGCGGCCTTGTCGCGCAGGCGCAGAGGCAGACACTGATGAAAAGGACAACGAAGAGTCCGAGGGTCTTCATGCTTTGAAATTTGTTCTTTATTCGGATTTGATGGTTCGCAAACGGGCATTGATCTTGCCGGAGGCGCTCTATTTTACGTAGATCGCGACTCGCAGTAGAGTGGAACCAGCACAATAGCAACGAATAGAACCGCAGCGCTTTCGGCCCGGAGGACGCGATCTGCGGATCAACCGAAAGAATCCCTTGGAAAAAGTCATTAAATTCAAATGGTTTTACAGTCAACTTGAAGGCGCCTACGAGCTTTCCGGCGCGCGGTATGCGCTGCCGGAGGGCTGGAGGCCGTCAATGAATGCCTATCGTTGCGAGAAATGCATACAGGTGTGCTTTGACCTTGCGGGCGTGGATAAGGCCGACGTCGATCTGAAGATCGAGCCCACGCGGTTGCTTCTTCGCGGAACACGACGCACTCCCGAGCCCGCATCCTCCGAAGGGCGGCCGCGGCAGATTCTCGCCATGGAGATCGACCACGGTACCTTTGCGCGAGAACTGCGTTTGCCGGCACGGGTTATTCCCGGAAAGGTCTCGGCGGAGCAACGTGACGGTCTGCTTTGGATCAAGCTGCCAATAGACTCGGCCGAATGAACGAGGAACCTTTCGGGGTCAAGGAAGGAACTGGCGGTGCGCTTCCTGCGGGAGCGGGACTGCCTGCGATGGCCGACAGCGCAGAAAAGGAGGGCCAACCCGTTATTCCCGAGACGCTGCCAATCCTGCCGCTTAGAGAGATGGTCGTCTTTCCCGGCACGGTTGTTCCATTGACTGTTCGGCGAGACTCCTCGCTGAAACTCCTGGATTCCTCTTTGCCCGAGAGCAAGATTATCGGTTTGGCGGCGCAGCGTGATGCGACTAAGGAGAATCCTGGACCAGAGGATCTCTTCGACGTGGGAACGGCCGGGTTGGTCTTGAAGCTCTTACGTCAGCCTGACGAGACAGTTCTTCTTGTCGTGCAGGCCCTTCAGCGGATTGCGATCAGCAAGTATATTTCGACCGATCCCTTCCTAAAAGCAGAGGTGCGTCCGCTTGAATCCATCTCTCCGCCCGCGGAGAGCAAGCAATGGACTGCTGAGGTGAAGACTTTGCGCGAAAACGCCATAAAGATCGTGGAGATTTCTCCGGATATTCCCGACCAGGCGCGCGCGATCCTGATGAACATCAGCGATGGCGGACAATTGGCTGACTTTCTTGCGACCAACCTCAACGTCGATCTCGCGCAGAAGCAGGGTCTGCTCGAGGAACTCGACGTTGCGAAGCGGGTGAAAGCCGTTCAGACGCATATCGCCGGGCAACTGGAGATCGCACAGATCCAGCAGAAGCTTCAGAAAGATTTGGCGTCTCAGTTTTCCGACGCGCAACGTCGGGCATATCTTCGCGAACAACTTAAGGCGATTCAGCGTGAGTTGGGCGAAGACACGACGGGTACGGAAGCCGTGCAATTACGAGCGCGCCTCGAAGCGGCCCGCCCGCCGGCGGAAGTTATGGCGCAGGCCGAGCGGGAACTGAAGCGTCTGGATCTCATACCATCCGCAAGTCCCGAGTATTCTGTTATCGTCAGCTACATTGAAACGCTTGCTGATTTGCCCTGGCAGAAATTGAGCGAGGATAACCTCGATCTCGACGAAGCTCGAAGAATCCTGAACCGGGATCATTATGGCCTTGAAAAAGTAAAACGACGATTGGTCGAATACCTGGCTGTTCGAAAGCTAAACCCGCAAGGGCGAGGGGCTATCCTGTGCTTTCTGGGTCCCCCCGGAGTGGGCAAAACGAGCTTGGGCCAGTCGATTGCCGATGCGCTCGGCCGAAAGTTCTCTCGCATGAGCCTGGGCGGAATTCGCGACGAAGCCGAAATTCGCGGGCATCGGCGAACATACATTGGTTCGATGCCTGGTCGTATCATTCAGGAACTTCGGCGTGTGGGCACCCGCAACCCGGTTCTTATGCTCGATGAAATCGACAAGATCGGTGCCGATTTTCGGGGCGATCCTGCCAGTGCTCTGCTCGAGGTGCTCGATCCCAGGCAGAACAACGCGTTCGTAGATCGTTACCTTGACGTGCCTTTCGATCTGTCGCAGGTCATTTTCATTGCGACTGCGAATTATATGGATCCCGTGCCGCCGCCGCTGCGCGACAGGATGGAAGTGATCGACATCCCCGGATACACGGAGAACGAGAAGCTCGAGATCGCCCGGCGCTATTTGCTGCCGCGTCAGTTGAGTGAGAATGGCCTAAAGCCCGATCAATGCAAATGGGATGACACCTCGTTGAAGCGTATCATTACCGACTACACCCATGAGGCCGGTGTGCGAGAACTCGAACGCCAGATCGGCGCGGTGTGCCGGAGTGTGGCCGC
>DASTFP010000037.1:0-10183 GCA_035719865.1 Terrimicrobiaceae bacterium
TGATTGCCGCAGCCTCCGCGACATGATCAAAGTGACCATGCGTTATTGCAAGGAGCTGTACCTCTTCGCCTGCGAAGGCGGAGTCTGCTCCTTGGGGGGCGTCGAAAAGAATGCCACCTTCCGGCGCTTGGTAGTGAAAGCAATTGGTGTCAAACACACCCCCTGTAAACGTTTTGAACCGATTCATGAGAAAATGGTCAGAGAAAAAATGATGTGGCAGTTTGATTTTTCGGCTTCTGTCTGCAAGTTTTTCACGTCTCCTGTTCGATGAAACGCCTGTTATCTGGTTTATTCTTAGCGGGGCTCGTTGCTGCGGCGGGTTTGCTTCCCGCACAGCTCGTGGCGCGTGGATCGGTTGATCCCGGCCAGGTGGCGATCTCGGTAGCGCGATGGCTGGAACAAGGTCACTACACGCGGGAGAAACTGGACGAGAAAGTGTCGGCCAAGTTTTTTCAGACCTACCTTACGACGTTGGACTACAACAAGCTCTACTTTACGCAGGGGGATATCAGCGAATTTGAGCAGAAGTATTCCACGACCCTCGGTGACAGCGTCTTGCGGGGCGACCTCGGACCCGCCCGCGAGATCTTCGCGCGTTTCAAGCAGCGTGTGGAGGACCGGGTTATCAAGAACAAGAAGCTAGCCCAGAAGAAATATGGCTTCGATACGAGCCGAACTGCTGAGATCAACCGGCAGGAGGCTCCCTGGCCCAAGAATCAGGAAGAAGCGGATCGTATTTGGCAAAGCCGCATAGAGGCCGAGCTTCTGAAGGAGGAACTTGCCGAGCTAAAACTCAGGTCTCCTCAGGAAACGGTGACCCGTCGATACGATCAGGTCCTGCGTAATGTCCGCGAGATGGAGGACGACGACGTGGTCAAGACTTTCCTCAGCGCCCTGGCGCAAACCTACGATCCCCACTCGGAGTATCTGAGCCCATCCGATCTGGAGAACTTCCAGATTTCAATGAAGCTTTCGCTCGTCGGCGTTGGCGCCGTGCTTTCCTCCGAGGATGGCTATGCGAAAGTGAAGGAAGTTGTTCCTGGCGGTCCGGCCGACCGCGATGGTCGTTTGGGGGTAAGCGACCGCATTGCCGCGGTCGCGCAAGGAGACGCGGAGTTCGAGGACGTGGTCGACATGAAACTCGACAAGGTCGTGGAGAAGATCCGTGGGAGGAAAGGGACCGTCGTTCGCCTTCTCGTTATCCCGAGTGACGCCACAGATCCCTCCAAGCGGAAGATCATCGACATTCGTCGGGACGAAGTGAAACTCAAGGACCAGGAAGCCAAGGCTGAAGTGCTCGATCTCGGTGATCAAGGCGGACGCCCGGCGCGCATCGGATGGATCACTCTTCCTTCCTTTTACGCGAATATGGAGAACCGCGGCACGCCCAAGAGCACCACTCAGGACGTCGCCTCGCTCCTGGCGCGTCTCAAGCGCGAGGGAATCCAGGGACTCATTATTGATCTTCGCCGCGATGGAGGGGGTTCCCTCGAGGAAGCCATAAATCTGACGGGCCTGTTCATTCCGAAGGGGCCGGTGGTTCAGGCCAAGGATTCGAACGGAAAGATTACCGTTTCGCAGGATACCAATCCCGAGGTTGCCTATAACGGTCCGCTCATGGTTCTGACCAATCGTCTGAGCGCTTCTGCCAGCGAAATCTTTGCCGCGGCGCTCCAGGACTACGGCCGGGCTGTTGTCCTTGGTGATGAGCGCACTTTTGGCAAGGGAACCGTGCAGACCGTCCTCGACCTCGGACGTCTCATGTCGCCCTTCAGCCTCGGCACCGCCGATGCGGGCGCACTGAAACTGACGATTCAGAAATTCTACCGCGTTCGCGGCGGCTCAACACAGCTCAATGGCGTCGCGTCCGACATTATTCTGCCATCTTTGACCGACAATTCTGAGATTGGCGAAGGCTCCTTAAAGAACAGGCTGGCTTACGACGAAGTGGCCCCGGTCAAGATCGCGGATTCCATGGCGGCCACCCCGCTCTTTCTCAACGATCTGAGGGCACGCTCGGCCGCGCGTGTGGCGGCCGATCCGGAGTTCAGTTACACCACGGAGGATATGCGCCGGGTTCGCGAGAAAATGGATCAAAATACCATTTCCCTTAACGAGAAGGTCCGGCGCAAGGAACTCACTGAGGACAAGCAACGAAAGGAAATGAGGGACAAGGAGAGGCAATCGCGGGGCCCGGCGCTTGGGGTCCAAGCCTACGAGTTGACGCTTGATGACCTCGCTGCCCCGAAATTGCGTCCCGTCGCTTTCGATCGCAAGCAGGATAAGAACCTGCTTGATTCGGAGGAAGAAGATGCTAATGCCAAAAAAGCGGCTCCCGAACCCGATCCGATTCGCAACGAATCGCTGCGAATCATGCGGGATCTTATCGAGCTGAATGCGCAAACAAAGACCGCCAGTATCAAGGGGGATAATCCGCTTTAAGACAGCGAATTCCCGTTTGACAGCTCGGCGTCCATTTGTGAAATATTACTTTTGACAAGCAACGCCGCCGTCTCGCACCCCAAGCAAATCTATGTCTGAGCCCAAGAAGGAAACCGTTCGAATCGTCCTTCCGCCGCGTCGGGACGGTCAACCGCTGGCATCGAGCCCGCGCGAGACGGCGATGATCAACCTCCCCCCCAAGCCAATCCAGAAGCCGGGCATCGCTGAGTCCGTCTCTGAGCCCGAGGGAGAATCCCCTGCCATTCCACCGATTCCGAAGCCCCCAGGGATAGCTCCCAAGGCGCCGCTCGGCTTGTCCACTCCTCCCGCGGCGCCAAAGCCGCCCTCGATTCCAGGGGTGGCGCCTGCCGCCCCGAAGCCGCCATCCATAGCTGGAGTTCCACCCGGGGTGCCAAAGCCTCCCTCATTCGCCGCGCCGCCGCCGCTTGCGCCAAGAGCGCCGGTTATGCCGTCGGCTTCGGTCGCCCCACCATTGCCTAGGTCGCCATCCGTCGCGGGCGTGCCGGCTACCAGTCTCCTTTCGGGGGAGAGCAAGAAGGAGACGGCGAAGGTGCCCCCAAGCGCCGCGGGAAGCAAATCAGGGTTGCCGCAGGCATCTGTCGCTTTGCAAAGAAAGCCAGGGGGATCAAGTTCCACTTCAACTGCCGCCGTCACCGTTACTCCGCAGGCCGAGTCCGAGGGAAGGGTTGGTTTGATGCTTGGCGTGCTCGCGATCGCTGCCTCGCTCGTCGCGGTGGGAGTGCAGGTCTTGATGTTTCTCTAGCGGATTTCCCGCTGATCGGTGAACTCTTGCCCGCCGGGAGGGTATTGCCCAGATTGGCATTTCGCCCTGCGTCTGCTATCCTTTGACCCCTATGGCTAGTGCAAACGTTATAGAGTTAGACGATTCGAATTTCGACAGTGTGATTGCGGGCGCATCGGAACCGTTGCTTGTCGACTTTTGGGCTCCCTGGTGTGCGCCATGCCGCATGTTGAGCCCCGTTGTGGAGGAAATTGCCGGGGAGAACGTCGGAAAATTCAAGGTGACCAAAGTTAACGTGGATGAGTCGCCGTCCGTTTCGGACAAGTTTGGCATCCGCAGCATTCCTACCTTGCTGTTCTTCAAGTCCGGGGAGAAACGGGATCAAACCGTGGGCGTGCTTGGAAAGGCCGAGATTATTCGGCGCCTCCAAGCCCTCGTTTGATTCGGATATTCATCCGCTCCCGTCAGAGGCTTTGCAGAAAGGCCTCGATTCCGCCTGGCGTCAAATGAAGCTTCGGACAGCACATTTGGCCTTCAGCGGCTGAGTGCAAGGCCGGGGGGCCGCAGACGAAAGCGGATTTGTGCTATCGAGCGTGTTATCACGTTGCGGTCTGAGGCTCCTACGTTACTAGTTGCCTAATGGCTGCGGTTCCGTTCGTTCATCTGCATTGCCATACAGAATACTCCCTGCTGGACGGGGCGATTCGAACGAAAGACCTGGTCAGGAAGGCCGTCGAATTCGGCATGCCGGCGGTTGCGATTACCGACCATGGTAATCTCTACGGTGCGATAGAGTTTTACCAAGCGGCCGAAAGGGCTGGTGTTCGGCCAATCGTTGGCTGCGAGGTTTACGTGGCGCCCCGCTCGCTTCGCGATCGCAACGCGAGTTCAGGGAAGGAAGCTGCGTTCCATTTGACGCTGCTCGCTGCCAACGGCGAGGGATATCGCAATCTTGTCAAGCTGGTCACGGCCGCGCATCTCGAGGGATTTTACTATAAACCTCGCGTTGACAAGGAGTTGCTGGCAACCCACTCGAGAGGGATCATCGCGTTAAGCGGCTGCCTCAAGGGCGAAATCAATAGCCGGCTCCTGGCAGGCGACTCCAACGGGGCGAGGCAACTCGCTGGCCAATATCGCGAAATATTCGGGCGCGATTGCTTTTTCGTCGAGTTGCACGATCATGGCCTCGAAGCGCAGCGCCGTTGCAATCCGGAACTCGTTCGAATCGCCCGGGAGCTCGACCTTGGCTTGGTCGCCGCTAATGATGTGCATTTTCTCGAGCGCGAGCACCATGAATCTCACGATGTCATGCTGTGCATCGGCACAGCTTCAATGGTTTTTGACGAGAAGCGGATGCGCTACGCGCACGACCTCTATTTCAAGAGCGGCGAGGAAATGGCTTCGCTTTTCAGAGAGCTTCCGGATGCGCTGGCCAATACCGTGGAGATCGCCGAGCGATGCGAGCTCAAGCTTGAATTCGGGCAACCCAAATATCCCGCCTACGAAGTTCCGGAAGGAAGAGCACGAGAGGAGTATTTTCGCGAACTTTGCTGGCGCGGGCTTCATAACCGTTACGGGCAAAGGGCGGAAACCGACCAGGACCTCCGCGGCCGACTTGAATACGAGCTCTCCATCATCGAGAGAACCGGATTCGTCAGCTATTTTCTGATCGTCTGGGATTTCATCAGTTATGCGAGACACCGAGGCATACCGGTGGGCCCGGGCCGCGGTTCCGCAGCGGGATCTCTGATTGCCTACGCCCTGCAAATAACCGATATCGATCCGTTGCGTTACGGCTTGATTTTCGAACGCTTCCTCAACCCCGAGCGAATCAGCCCGCCCGATATCGACGTCGATTTCTGCATGGAACGCCGTGGCGAAGTTATTGATTATGTGCGGCGCAAGTATGGCGAACGCTGCGTTTCGCAAATCGTAACCTTTGGCACTCTCGGCGCAAAAAGCGTGGTGCGTGACGTCGGCCGTGTGCTCGGCTGGAGTTACACGGACGCAGATCGCCTGGCCAAGATGATTCCCAACGAGCTCAACATTACGCTATCGAGCGCTGCGGAGAGGAATTCCGAGCTTCGGACGGCGCTCGATAACGAACCGGCCACCCGGCAGCTTTGGGAGCATGCGCTGATCCTGGAGGGGCTAAGTCGCAATACCGGCATCCATGCCGCTGGCGTCGTGATTGGCGACCGGGAACTAGACGAATACGTCCCTCTTTGCCGGGGAAAAGACAACGAGGTCATCACTCAATACGAGATGAACGCGCTCACGGAGCTCGGCATGCTCAAGATGGACTTCCTCGGTTTGAAGACGCTCACCGTCATCGAGGAGACGGTGCGGATGATCCGGGAGAGGAATCCGGAGTTCGATTTGACGACGATTCCGACCGACGATCGGCCCGCTTTCGATATTTACAATCGCGGAGAGACCGTTGGGGTTTTCCAGATGGAGGGCGGGGGCATCACGAACTGCTGCAGGCGCTTTGACGTGGGGTCTATCGAGGACATCATCGCCATAGGTGCGCTGTATCGGCCGGGGCCGATGAGGTTTATCGACGACTATATCGCGCGCAAGAAAGGTCAGAAGATCATCGAGTACGCTCATCCCCTTCTGGAGCAGGTCTGTTCGGAAACGTACGGAATCATTGTTTATCAGGAGCAGGTTCAGTTGGCGGCGAACGTTCTCGCGGGTTATTCGCTCGGCGAAGCGGATCTCCTCCGGCGCGCCATGGGCAAGAAGGACAGGGAGAAAATGGCCAAGGAAAGAACGCGTTTCGTCGACGGTTGCCGGCGCATGAACGGCATCGGCGCGGAAACCGCGAACGCGATCTTCGACTTTATCGCGCGCTTCGCGGAATACGGATTCAACAAGTCACACAGCGCGGCCTATGGCTGGGTTTCCTATCAGACCGCCTATCTCAAGGCGCACTATCCGGTTGAGTTCATGGCGGCGCTGTTAACGCACGACGCCTCAACGACCGATCGCATCGCCGAGATTATCGGCGAATGCTCACGAATGGGCATCAAGATCCTGGCGCCAGATGTCAACTCCAGCGGCCTCCGATTCACACCGGAAGCAGATGCCAGCGGCATGGCCATACGCTTCGGGCTCGCTTCAATCAAGAACGTCGGCGGATCAGCGATGCGCTGCGTGATTGACGAACGCGACCGCGGAGGCCTCTTCCAGTCGCTCGACGATTTTTGCGCTCGTCTCGACTCTCATAGCGTCAACCGCAAGATCCTTGAAAGTCTCGTGAAATGTGGCGCGTTCGATTGTTTCCGCAAGTCTCGAGCCCAACTTTTCGCTGATCTTGAGCACGCGATATCTTCCGCAGCGACTCTTCAGCGCGATCGAGCGAGAGGACAGGGAGGCTTGTTCGACCAGCTGGATTCCCCGACGCGCGCATCGCGACCTTCCGTGGAGCCCTGGTCTCGCAACGAGATGCTGGCTTACGAGAGAGAACTCCTCGGCTTTTACCTCACCGGCCATCCTCTGGAAGCCTTTGCCGGCCATTTTGAAAGTCCGAAGATCACATCAATCGCCGCCGCTCAACAAGCCGGGGAGCCTTCGACGGTTCGCCTTGCCGGCATCGTGTGCTCGGTCGAGAAGAAGTTCACCAAGAAGGACGGAAGGCCCTTTGCTGTGATCATGCTGGAAGACTTTACGGGACAGATCGAGCTGACCGCGTGGGATGATGTTTACACTCAGCATCAGCGGCTTCTCGATCCCGGAGCGGTACTCGCGATTTCTGCCCGCTTAACACCCCGCGACGACGGCGTACGAGCCATCGCCAGTAAATTGTCCACACTCAAGCCCAAAGCTTCGGAAAAGCCCGTGCGCCTTCGGCTCGCGCGGACGAAGCTCTCCGAACGCGTTCTCCCCGAGATCTTGGAGGCCGTTCGACGCTTTCCGGGCAAACGCCCCCTAATCATAGAGATCGTGAACGACGACGGTTTCTCCTTTGAAATCCGGGCAGGCGCAGGCTTGGCAGTAGGTGACGAAAATGGGCTGCAGGCTGCCGTGCTTCCTTTCGCCGTAACTGAAAATCCAGCGTCTTAAACTCTCTCTTATTGATCCCAAAAAGTTTTCCGATAGTCTCCTTCTTTCCATGAAAAGCATATTCGTCACTGGGGGAGCAGGTTACATTGGGAGCATTTGCGTCGAACAATTGCTCAACGAAGGCTATGAGGTAGCAGTCTTCGACAACTTGACCGAGGGACACCGCAAAGCGGTTGATGCCCGCGCGGAGTTCTTTCAAGGAGATCTGGCCGACAGGACAGTCATCAGCCGGGCGATAGGCGAAGTGAAGCCCGATGCCGTAATGCATTTTGCGGCAAACGCTCTCGTCGGCGAGTCCATGCAAAATCCGTCGAAGTATTTTCGCAACAACGTGACGAACGGTGTAAATCTGCTCGATGCCGCCGTCGAGCACGGCGTGAAGAAGTTTGTTTTTTCCTCCACGTGCGCGACTTTTGGAACCCCCGAGCGCGTTCCGATCGATGATTCGATTCAGCAGGTCCCGATCAATCCCTACGGTGAATCGAAGTTGTTGTTCGAGAAAATCTTGCGTTGGTACGACGAGATTCACGGGCTGAAATACGTGGCCCTTCGCTACTTTAACGCGGCCGGCGCGACCGAGAAATATGGCGAAGACCACCGGGTGGAAACGCATTTGATTCCAAACGTCCTCAAGGTGGCCCTCGGCCAGCGCGAATCGGTGGATATTTACGGAACGGATTACCCGACACCTGACGGCTCCTGTATCCGCGACTACATCCATATCCTCGATTTGTCGCAGGCTCATATCCTGGCGCTGAAGTCCGAGAAGAGCGAACGCTTCAATCTGGGGACCGGCGGGGGAACATCCGTCAAAGAAGTAATCCAGACCTGCCGGGAGGTCTCCGGAAAGGATATCAAAGCCGTCGAGAAGCCGCGCCGGCCTGGCGATCCTCCACGCCTGATCGCGGCCTCGGACGGGATCAAGAAAGCCCTCGGGTGGAAGCCAAAGTTCCAGGACATTCGCACCATCGTTGAAAGCGCGTGGGCCTGGCACGTGAAGAATCCCGGCGGCTATGGGGACTAGAGCCGGTTCGTGGCGGCGCCTGAGGCGCTGAAGACTTCTCCCGCCACCCGCCGGATTGGCGGTTCCGGCACCATTTGCGACATTGCGTCGTATGTGATAAGCGAAAGAATGCTTCGCTGGTTCATACTTCCGCTGCTCATAGCCGCTGCCGCACAGGCACAGGTCTATGAAGGCAAGACGCTTGTAACGGCTTCGCTTGTCCAGCACACTACAGCCATCGTTCCAGGCAAGCCTTTTGAAGTCGGCGTCTTGCTGGAGATGGCGCCAGGCTGGCACACTTATTGGGAGTATCCCGGCGACGCCGGACTGCCAGCATCCATCGCATGGACGCTGCCCGATGGCTTCGTTGCCGGACCGATTCAATGGCCCCTACCCCATCGTGTGGTCGAGCCCGGGGATATCGAAGTTTACGCCTACAAAGACAAGGTTCTCCTCATTACCGCAATCGTTCCGCCCGCGGACATCACGCAGAAGTCGGTGCTTCTGCGTGCCAAGGTGGATTGGCTCGTTTGCGAGCAGATTTGCATACCGGGTTCTGCGGATTTGGAACTCTCCCTTCCGGTAGGCGCCCAGGCCGGGGCGGCGAATGAAGAACTCTTTTCTGCGTTTCGCGGGTTGCTTCCCTCAGCGACCGCTCCTCCTTACCAACTGGTGTGGGCCCGTGAAGGCGACTCAATCGTTCTGAAGGTGACGGGGCTGAAAGACGCCAAAGCGGTGGATCTTTTTCCACTTCCCGCGGCGGGTGAGCAAGTTGAACACCCGCGGAATGGCCCGGTGCAAGAGGGCTCTGCGACCATCACGGTGGCACACGCCGGCGACTCGCGAGGCGTGCTGGTCGTCGACACGGAAAGCGAGCGCAAGGGGTGGATTGTTTCCTCGAGCGAGCAACTCGGTCCGCGTGGCCCGCCAGTTCCACTCGATTCGCCCTCCGTCGCCGGCAGGCCAAGCCTCTGGCAAGCGTTGATCTTCGGGCTTTTGGGGGGCTTTATTCTGAATCTGATGCCGTGCGTGCTGCCGGTGATTTCACTGAAGATCTTCGGTTTCATCCGCCAGGCGGGCGACCATCCTGAAAAGATCTTCCGCCACGGCTTGGCATTTGTCGGGGGAATCTTCGCATGGTTTCTCGGCCTTGGGTTCGTTATCCTCGGACTCAAGGCGGCTGGAAGTGAAGTGACTTGGGCCTTCCAGTTTCAGAATCCATGGTTCAACCTCATCATTGGGTGCGTTGTCTTTGTTTTTGCGCTCAATCTTTTTGGTGTCTTCGAGATCGTTCTCCCGGGACGGGCGAGCACAGCCTTGGCGGAGGCCTCGTCGCAGCAGGGCTACGCGGGTTCGTTTTTTCAGGGCATTTTCGCGACGTTACTGGCTACCCCTTGCACCGCGCCGTTTCTAGGCACCGCTCTCGGCTTCGCCTTCAGCCAGTCCTCGGTAGTGATCCTTGCGATGTTCGGCTCGGTGGCTCTCGGCATGAGCGCGCCGTATTTCTTTCTCTCGGCCAGGCCGGGATGGATGAAGCTGCTGCCGAAGCCGGGCGAATGGATGGAACGGGTAAAGCAATTCATGGGATTCCCGCTCCTGGCGACCTTGATCTGGCTTCTTTACATCCTGGGCAATCAAAGGGGCCACGATGCGGTAATTTGGTCCGCTGCTTTCCTTCTTTGCCTGGCGGTAGCCTGCTGGATTTATGGCGCTTTTTGCGGGCCGCTTTCCTCTCCGAGGACCCGCGCGATCTCGCTTGCAGCTATCGCTTTGATCATCTTCGGCGGCGCGCAATTCTTTCTTGCGGGGAAGTTCTCGCGTCTCACGCCGCCCGGGGCAAAGGACCAGGCCACCGAAGGCATCCCCTGGAAACCCTTTTCTCAGAAGGCGCTCGACGATCTGCTGAA
>DASTFP010000038.1:0-3425 GCA_035719865.1 Terrimicrobiaceae bacterium
AAGGGGAAGTGTATGATCGGTGCAATTTGCGGCGATGTGATAGGGTCGGTTCACGAAGGCGCGCCTCCGAAGCCGAAGGATTTTCCGCTCTTCGTGCCCGACTCGACGTTCACGGATGACACAGTACTTACCGTTGCTGTCGCCAACGCGATCCGGGAGGGTATGGACTTCGCTACTTCGATTCGGCGATGGGGGCGTCGTTACCCGTACGTCGGCTACGGAAGCTGGTTTCGTGACTGGCTCTTTCGCGAGGACGCGGGACCCTACAACAGTTTTGGAAACGGGTCGGCGATGCGGGTCGCAGCCATAGGATGGGCATTCGACGATCTCGACGTGGTGTTACGTGAGGCGGCCAGCAGCGCGTCGGTTACTCACAACCATGTCGAAGGTATCAAAGGCGCTCAGGCGGTCGCTGCGACGATATTTGTCGCACGCAGCGGATCGGGCAAAGAAGAGATCGCCGCCTTGCTATCGGACCGCTTTCGCTACGATTGCAGCACGGGTTTGAGTGCTCTGCAAAACCGTGGAGGATTTGATGTGACATGCCAGGGCACAGTCCCCGCCGCTGCCGTGGCTTTCCTCCATTCGACCGACTTTGAGGATGCGGTGCGCAACGCCGTCTCGTTCGGTGGTGATGCCGACACCCTGGGGTGCATCGCCGGCGCGATCGCGGAGGCGCACTACGGAGGGGTGCCGGCCGAGATACAGGTTGAGGTCTTCGGCCGACTGGATCACGCGTTGCGCGCCGAAGTCGCGGCCTTTGCCTCGCAATACGGAATTCCAATGATCGGCGCTTTTCCGAGTGAGGACGAGCTTCGATGAGCCGATGATTGGATCCGCGTGCGGGACCAGGTGAGCGCCGAGATGTCGGGCTGGAGAGAAATCATGCCGAAACTCCGCTTACGGATCTACCTCTGATTCACGCCTCGGGTGAAACTTAGTGTTAAGTTCAGCGCGTTTAACGATATAATTGACGGCATGGCTCGTTGTCCTTGTCTGTCACCCGGCAAACCTGGTGGATTGGAGGATCGCCGCGACGCGCCTCCGCAAGTTCGTGAATGGGTGCCTGGGGCGGGTGTTTTTGCGACGCCGCTTAATGGTCAGCGCCAGGATTGCCGAAGGGGTAGTCGGTGAGTCCAGGACCTCTAGGTACACGGCTGGTCGCCGCTTGGACGACCGTGGCACTTTTTTTCATTTTCGGTGCTCATTGGCTGGCCGATTTTCGTTCAGCCCCTTGGTTGGGGCTGCTCTTTCTCTGGCTTTTCGGTGTGATTGTTTGGTGTGCATTTGGGGTTGTGAAAGAGGCGGACCATCTTGCCGAGCTCCTAGGCGAACCGCTTGGGACACTCGTCCTTACGCTTTCGATTGTGATCATCGAAGTTGTGTTGATTGGCGCAGTGGCGCTCGGCGGGGACTCCGCTCCGACGCTCGGCCGCGATACGATGTTCGCGGTTCTAATGATCGTTCTGAATGGCGCTGTGGGCCTCTGCCTTCTCCTGGGCGGGCTGCGCCATCATGAGCAGGCCTACAATCTTCAGGGAGCTGTTGCCTATCTCGCGGTCATCATTCCGCTTTCGGTCTTTGCGCTCATTCTGCCGAACTTCACGCAGGCGGTTCCGGCTGGCAGCCTTACTCTCGGGCAGGCGGTTTTCTTTTCGCTAGATACCATTCTTCTGTACGGGATCTTTCTCGCGATCCAGACTGGGCGCCACAGAGCATTTTTCGTCGAGCCCGGCTCGGCAGGAAGAGAGGCCGAAACGGCCTCGGAAAGTTCTGGCAGCCGACGCGCTGGGAGCGGTGAAATAGCCTGGCACACGCTCTTGCTCGTAATCACGATATTGCCGATAGTGCTTTTGGCCAAACCGCTTGCCAAGTTGATCGATCATGGGATCGTTGTGCTCGGAGCCCCCGCGGCGTTGGGGGGCGTGCTAATCGCGCTGATCGTTTTCGCGCCGGAAGCGATTACCGCGCTGCGGGCGGCGCTCGACAATCAGCTGCAACGCTCCATCAATTTGTGCCTCGGGGCATCTGCATCCACGATTGGCCTTACCGTGCCCGCAATCCTTGGTATCGGGATTGTGACGGGAAAGCCCATGATCCTTGGTCTGGATCCGACCGGCATGGTTCTCCTGGTTCTCACCCTCTTGCTTAGCACGCTCACCTTTTCAGGGCCACGCACCACCGTTCTCGAGGGCTCGGTGCACCTCGTGGTCTTTCTCGTTTACATCGTGCTGATCTTCAGCCCTTGATCGAGGTTGGTTAAGACGACTCCGATGCCACGTCTTGGTCTTATTTGCCCTGCGCTAAGCGGCCACCTGAACCCCATGACGACGCTCGGGCGCGAATTGATGCGGCGCGGGCACCATGTAAGCGTCATTGCCCGGCCCGAGGCACGAATCAAGGTGGCTTCGCGCGGCCTCGAATTTGCGTCAGTCGGCGACAGGGAGTTCCCTGTCGGCTCCATGGCCCGTTTGACGGCGCAGTTGGGCCAATTGAGCGGATTGAGCGCGATACGATTTACGATTGAACTGCTACGCCGGGCCGCGGTCGCTATTCTGGAAGAGGCGCCGGCCGCGATTAGAAACAGCAGGATCGAGGCATTACTCGTGGACCAGGTGACGCCCGCTGGAGAGACAGTTGGCGAGATGCTCGGTTTGCCGTTCGTGACGGTATGCAACGCTCTGGCGCTGAATCCCGACCCGGCTGTCCCGCCTGCGGTCACACCATGGCGATATCGCCGAGGCTCCATCTGGCGCTTTCGCAACTTCCTTGGGGATATGATTCTTCAGTGGGCAGCCAGGCCGATCGTGCGCGAGATCAACGTGCGGCGCGCGCGCCACGGTCTTCGTCCGCTGAAGGGCAGAGCCTCCGAGAGCGCGAGCCTTGCCCAGATCGCGCAACAACCCGCGTTTTTCGATTATCCCCGTGAGCGCCTGCCGGAATCATTTCACTACACTGGTCCCTGGCACGCAATTGAGGCCTGCGATAAATCGGAGTTTCCGTGGGAAAGACTGGACGGCCGTCCGTTGATTTACGCGTCAATGGGAACGCTCCAAAACCGGCAGAAGTCAATTTTTGAGACGATTGCGGCGGCCTGCGAGGAACTCGACGCGCAGCTCGTGTTGTCACTGGGGAGCCGGGATCAAGAGTTCGAATTGAATCTTGCCGGGAGGCCGATCGTTGTGCCATTCGCGCCACAACTCGAAGTGCTCCAACACGCCGCGTTGACGATCACGCATGCCGGGCTAAATACTGCGCTCGAGTCTTTGGCACAGGGAGTGCCCATGGTCGCGATTCCGATTACGAATGATCAACCGGGAGTTGCGAGTCGTTTGGAGTGGTTGGGTGTTGCGGAAGTTATCCAGCCATCACACCTCACTGTTTCGCGTCTTCGCGCAAGAGCGCGGCGGGTCTTAAGCGAACCG
>DASTFP010000039.1:0-5365 GCA_035719865.1 Terrimicrobiaceae bacterium
GTTCCGATGCCGGGCGTCGAAACAGGGATTGCCCTCTCGGGCCTGATCCTGGGCTTGATGGTAGCCTTTGCCGCAAAACCCCCGTTAAAAATTGCCGGGGCCATTGTCGGTATTTTTGCCATTTTTCACGGTCATGCGCACGGCACGGAGCTGCCCGCCGCGGCTAATGCGTTGACTTTCGCTGCGGGATTCGTTATCGCCACCGGCCTGCTGCACCTGAGTGGAATCGCGTTTGGTCTCCTGGCGCGCTGGCCGTGGGGTGAAGTGGCTGTGCGAGTTGGAGGGGCCGTGACTGCGGTGGTGGGCTGCGCGTTTCTGTTCAGTTTCCTGTAACGATGGGTCGCTGCCCGAGGCGGTTTAGCCTGCTGCTGGCGACCTTTGTTTTCTCGTTGTGCCTTCCGGCCACGGCTCGCGCGCATTCGACGATCCAGGGTCTGGAAGGCTTTACCGGGGGCGCTCTTCACCCGTTGACCACTCCCGCTCACCTGCTTGTCATCGTCGCGCTCGGGCTTCTTGCCGGACAACGATCACCGTTTAATCTCAGAGGACCGTTCGTTGTTTTTGTCCCATGTTTGACGTTCGCGCTGATCCTGGCGGCGACGGGACTCGTCAAGACGGTGTATCAGCCTGTTTTTGTCGGACTCGCGCTCTGCGCAGCCATACCGGTGGCGCTGGAATGGACGGTTCCTCCGCCGGCTTATCGCACGCTCATCGCCGCTGCGGCTTTGGCCATCGGCTTCGATTCGGGCCCCGAAACAAGTTCCACCAGCGTTCTAATTAAGACGCTTTTGGGAACAGGGATCATGGTCGTTTTCCTGGTCTTCGACGTCGCATACTACGCATCGCTAGCCATGCGGAAGCATTGGCCAAGGGTGGGCGTCCGGATATTTGGTTCCTGGATCATCGCCATCTCGTTGATGGTGCTCGCTCTCTCGTTCTTCTCGTCCCGATCAGAAATGGCCCATCAGTAGCTCTTCCTCTTCTTTGGAAGGTTATCGGCACGGGACACCTTGTGATGATGGTGCCGGTCTCCTGACACGCGATCTTAGGCAAGCAACGTACGCTGCACCAGCCACCAGGCGCCGGCAAGCACGACAAACGCAGAGCAGATCGGCACAGAGCGCTGAAGAAGGACCGGTTCGGATCGCATCCACAAGATCAAAGGCAGCACCAGGGCGGCCACAGCTATCTGGCCGAGCTCCACACCCAGGTTAAAAGACAAAAGGGGGAAAGCGATTTTCGCGCCGATTGCTCCTGCAAGCTTCTCCTTTAACTCGGTAGCGAAGCCCAGTCCGTGGACCATGCCGAAAATCAGCGTCAACCGCCAACGCCCGTTAGGCGCCCCGGACGATAAGAGGTTTTCCGCACCGACGTAGATGATGGTCAACGCGATCAGGGGCTCGACGATTCGGCCCGAAATGTGAACTATGTCGAAGGCCGCGAGGGCCAGCGTAGTAGAGTGAGCCAGGGTGAAGCAGGTAATGACCAACAGCGTCGCCCGAAACTGCGATATCGCGATGAGCAGACCCAAGAGAAAAAGCAGGTGATCGTAGCCCGTGAGAATGTGTTCCACGCCCATCACGAAGAAATCGGGGAACGTACCCGTGCTGGCAGCATGGCTCGTCCCTGCGAGCCGCTTGGGCATGTCCAATTCGATTACGTTCTGCTCCGCACTTAGCAACGCCTCGGCGAGCGCACCGCCCTGCTCGTCCAGCAGGCTGACGAACTGGCGATGCCCCCGCGGAAGTGTCTTGAGCAATGGCGACTCCGCTGCGAGGACCTTCGCGCCCGGCGCGGGAAAGACCCCGACAATGTGAAAATTGTCAGCATCATCGAGGCGAAAATCGGATTCAGAGGCAGCCGCAGCTGTTCCGTCCACCCGCACGCTCAGAGCCGCGCGCGCAAGTGGTTCGAGGTGAGGTCGCGCACGTTCCAATTCGTCCGGGCCGACCTGCCCGTCATGATTCAAATCGATCGGCACCAGCGCTTCGATGTCGGCGCGGGCGAAGATCACCTCCGCTTCGAGGCGATCGGGGAAGACCTTCACTGCGGCCGTGCTCAGGCCGGGATCGTGAGCACGCGCAAGGCTGGCGACGATGAAGATCGCCGCCAGCCAAACGCACCCGCCGCACTGGTGATTTCGCCCGCGCATCAAGTCATGCGAGTGTCTGCCCCGTGCGCGGTTTTCGCCCTATGCTACCGATTAAGGATGCGCGTGGTTCCGGCCGTTCTGCGGTGTGCCTTCGTAGGGGAACACCTTGTTGTAGCCGATGTCGTTGGCGCTCACGCCATCGATCCCGTCCGCTACGCGTATGAACAGCGGAAGCGTGCGCAGGTCGCTAATGAGGGCGGTGACCGCGATGTCGACAACGTCGTCGCCAAAGCGGCGTCCATTGGGCCAGCCTCCGGGGATCGATCCGCCATTACCAAACGGATCCTGGATCTTGCTTTTGAGCACATCGTTGCCGAAGATGCTCAGGCGCGAGAAACCAGCGTCGTCCGGATTATTGGGGTCGGTGGGCCCGCTGCCCGCCAAGCGCGCCCGCGGTGTCGAGAGGTCCACTTTGATCAAATCCGGGATGAAAATGCCGGAGATATCCGTTCGCTGAGTCTCTATGGCAAGCGGTTGAACATTCTTGGGCTTAAACACAAGAGCATTGATCAGCGCGGCGAGTTCTGGAGTTTCCGCATACTTGCGAAAGAGCTTATCATCCGACGTGGGGCTGGTGCGGCTGTAGAGATCCTTGTCCTTAAGAGCGACAAGGCCTTCGTTGAAGAGCGGGTTGCCCTGACGTGCCACCTGCACCCATGGGCCAACGGAGATAGTCTCTTGTGACTTCTTGTCGTCCCTTCTGTTACGCCGGTCAAGATCGCGCAGAACCGACACCTTTTGACGGCTGGTCGTCGCATAAACGCCCACTACCTGTTTGTCGCCCCCGAGCTCTTCGATCGGGATCTTCAATGCCATCAGGTGGATATTGAAACCGCCTTGTGAATCTTTGCCCGGCGAACGGAGACTGAGCAGGTCGAAGATCGAATTGATATCGCCATAGAAGCCATCATCTCGCTGGCCGGCAAAGGCCAGGTAGCCTGCTCCTTTACCCGTGAATGGGAAAATGGCCTGCCTGGTGTATTTGTCGAGGTTTGCCAGTTTTGAAACACCGTCCTTCGCCGGGTTATTCCCGTTCTCCCCGCGATTGTATTGAGGCGTCGCGATACCCTGATTGTTGGGCGGAACGACTCCCGTGCCGAGCACGGTCTTGGAGAACCAGTTGACCTTGGTTACGGTGTACATCTGAACGAGGTTCTGGTTCGCGTCGCCGATGTCGCTGATCACGCCGAGGTAAGAATCCAGAATTGTGTTCACGCTCTTGAACGTGGTCTTGAACTGAAACTGGTAGCTAATAGAAGCTTTCCCCGTCGCGAGATCGCGCCCGTTGGACACATGGATCTCGTAGAGGACATCGTCGTCAAAGTTGTAGATGTGCGGCCCGACACCCGCTTCCTCGTGCGGATAAACGGCAAGCGCGACGACAAGAGATTTCTTCTTCGGGGCGGTTGACATTGAGAGGCCAGATGACGAAGTGTCGTCCTCCTCGGTAACGAATGCGTAAACGTCGGTGGTGTTAGCCGACGGGTCGCGGGTTATGAGTGGGGCGTCCATGTGGCTGGACGCCTGTGCTGTCCAAGGCAGTGGCGGCGCCAGCGCGACGACTGCCGTGAGTGTGATCAGATTTATTTTCATTTGTCTTTTCCTTCTTTGTTTTTGTCTGCGAGCGAAGCCGTTGCTAGGTGGTCTTCACCCTTGGAAATTGGATAGTTCTCAGCGCGACTGGCGGAGGAAGCGTCCTCCGGGGCCCCGAGTGCGGCGAGGGCTTCGGCAATCTGCTGTTCCTCCGATGGGAGCAACAGGTGCTGAATGCTGCGGGCTTTGCTCAGCCAGGATTCGGCTTCGGCGGCGCGTCCCAGCCTTGCCGCAAGCACGCCAGCGTGCATGTAGAGTCTGGCGTCGGCGGTCCCCTCGGCCAGGGCCTTCTCCATATGCGGCCACGCCTCGCCCGGGCGACCGGCGGACCCGAGCGCCCACGCCAAGGCGTCGTGCGTAAAGATGTCCGCGCGATCCTTCAACTCACGTTGTGCGAGTTGAACCGCCAGTTCTGGCTGTTCGCCCCGCGTGGCCAGGAAGAGAGCAAACGTTCGCGGGTCGGTCTGCGCGCCGGTCTGCTTCAGTTTCGTTTCGACGGTCGCGGCTTCATCGAAGCGGCCCACCGTGCGAAGCGTATCCGCCAGGCCCCACTGAAATTCCGGCAGCGGGTTCACCTCCACTGCGCGCTGGGCGGGCGCAACCGCGTCGGCAGCTCGACCAGCGTCCAGCAACATGCGGCTCTGCGTCATTAAGGCGGCAGGATAGTCGGGCGATAACCTTAGCGCAGAGTCGCATGCCACCTTTGCATCGTTGAAAGAACCGGCCTGGAAATGATAGAGTGCGAGACGAGTCAGGGACCACGATGCCGACTCCGGATCAAGCGGACTGGCGGCCCGCGCCGCCAGGCGAGCGACATCGATTGCGCCTTCGACATCGCCCTTGAGCCAGCGCATGTATGCGACTCGGCTATAGGATTGCGTATCGGGCCTCAGGTCAACCATGCCCTGATACGCGGCGACCGCCTCAGGGAGGCGGCCTTGCTCCATCAAGGCGTCGCCGAGTAGGCCGTAATCGAAAGGAAGAGCGCGTTGCGCGACAAGCTCCTTGCCGATGGCTTCAGCTTCCGCGAAGCGATGGAAGCTAATCAGCAGGTGGCCGCGCAGCAGTTTCGCCTCGGCGCTCTTGGGGTCCGCTGTTTCCAGCGTCTGCGCGCAGTGCTCAGCGAGTTTGTAGAAACCTTGATCGTGACTCGCCCGTGCCTTGGCCACATAGAGCCACCCAAGCTGCTCCAGAAATGGACGCGGATCGGCCGCTTCGCGAACGCGGCGCTGAGAGGTTCGGATGTCGCGGTCAAGTTTGTCGCTACCGGCATGCGCGCTCATCGCGATCCGGTAGGACATCGCCGCGCGGAGCTCCGGGTAGGTATTGGCCAAGTCTTTGGAGTGCGCCGCGGTCGGATTGGCCCTTGCCGGGGAGCTCGAGCCCACATCTTCTCCGGCCCCTCTGGAGAGAGTGAACAAGAGCCCCCCGCACAGCGCGATGACCGCCAGTTTCGTTGTCGCTCGGCTGGAGCGAGAAAATTGGCGGGTTGCTCGCAGCGTTCCTGACGCCTCGTTGGTCATCGCCTCTGGAAAGCGATGCGAGCAGGTGACGATCGTCGTGCGAGTCAACATAATCGGACGCATTTCCCACCGTTACGAATGTCCCGCGCATTCGGAT
>DASTFP010000040.1:0-2788 GCA_035719865.1 Terrimicrobiaceae bacterium
GATCTCCTTTTACTGGCCCAAGCAGCGAGCCCTGCTCCGGAGGGCGCCCCTCAGCCGTCCTTCCTCGTGTCGATCATGCCGCTGATATTCGTTTTCGTGATCTTCTACTTTCTGCTGATTCGGCCGCAGCAGCGACGGCAAAAGGCTCACGAAAAACTCGTCGCCTCCGTTAAGACCGGCGACAAGGTTGTCACCAGCTCCGGCATTCACGGCATCGTCGCAAATGTGAAAGAGAAGACCATCGTGGTGAAAGTCGCCGATAACGTGAAAATCGAGTTCGAACGCTCCTCGGTCTCCTCGGTGGAAAAAGGCGCCGAAGTTGCCGAGGGAGTCAAATAGAGACGACGTTCAGTGATTCAGAATTTCTGGACTTCGCGCCTTCGACGCGTTTCTCCCGCTGAAAGCCAGTAGTTTCCGACCATGTCCCCCGAGTTGACGTTTTTCGCCGGGCTCCTGCTGCTCATCCTTTTCGGATGGTATTTCGCAACGGATTTCCCGGTTCGCAAGCGCTGGCTTGGTCTCATCTTGTCCGTTCTCTTTGTCGCCTTCTGCCTCGAGGAAGCTATTCCCCCCTCGAAGAAGATTCCTCTGGGCCTCGACCTCCAAGGCGGAACGTCGTTTCTCATCAAACTAACGCCGCAGGAGGATCAGATGATCACGACCGATCTCCTTGATCAGGCGGTCGAGGTCATTCGCAAGCGCGTGGACGCCTATGGTGTCAGCGAACCGGTCATTACCCCCCAGGGCAGTGACCGCATCCTGGTGCAGATGCCGGGTCTTGACACCAACCAGATTGAGACGACCAAGGCCGAATTGCAGCGCGTGGCCAAGCTCGAATTCGCTACGGTCGCGGGCGGGGAGGAGCGCATTGCCCGTATTGAAGCCGGTGAAGAGATCATGCCCCCCGGATACGTGATCAAGAGCTACAAAGACACCCTCGAGGGTAAAGAGGTCGAGTTCAAGCTTCTGGTCAAACGCCGCGCCGAACTCTCCGGCGAGCATGTCAAGCGCGCCTACGCATATTTCGACCAGCAGGGCTACGGAGTTTCACTTTCGCTGGACGCCGAAGGAGCCAAGATCTTCGGCGACCTGACACAGTCTCTCGCACCGACCCAGGGCCAGATCGCGATCATGCTTGATGGCGAGGTGCAAAGCGCTCCCCGTGTCAACGAGCCGATCTACGGTGGCAGTGCGGTCATTACGGGGCGATTCTCGGACAAGGAAGCCAGAGATCTCGCCAGCGCGCTGGAGAACCCGCTGCGAGTTCCCGTCGAGGTGGAAGAGACCAGGAGCGTATCGCCCACGCTCGGAACGGATTCCATCCGCAGCGGGGTTTTCGCCGGACTCACCGGTCTCGTGGGCGTGCTGGCCTTCGTGATCATTTACTATCGCCTGGCCGGCGTTGTGGCATTCCTCGGCCTCGTGGTGAACATGATCATTCTCTTTGGCGCGATGGCGATGTTCCATTTCGTTCTCACACTTCCGGGCATCGCGGGCATCATCCTTACGATGGGCATGGCGATTGACGCGAACGTTCTCATCTACGAGCGGCTCCGGGAGGAAATGGCGGCCGGCAAGTCTCTGGCCACCGCAATCGAGGCCGCCTACGACAAGGCTTTCAGTGCGATTTTTGACGCCAACGTCACCACACTCATAACCGCCGTCATCCTTTTCTGGCAGGCAACGGGTTCGGTCAAAGGCTTCGCCGTCACGCTCACGCTCGGCATCATCGCTTCCATGTTTTCCGCCCTGCTCGTAACGCGAACAGCCTTCCGCTGGCTCATCGAAAAGTTCGGGCTGAAGAAACTTTCAATGCTCGATTTGATACCGAAGCGGAAGTTCGACTTCCTGGGCAAACGCCGGATCGCCGCCATCCTCTCCCTTGCTCTGATCGCCGGATCGTTCATCATTTTCGCAGTTCGCGGCGAGAGGAACTTTGGCATCGACTTCCGCGGAGGCGATCTGCTCGTGGTCGATTCCGCGCAGCCTGTCACGGTCGCCGAGGCCCGCGGCGCATTGGAGGGAATCGGGCTGGGCGATGTCGTGATCCAATTCGAACGCGAGGGAATGCAGGATCGTCTCTCGGTTCGCAGCCCGCAGGGAACGTCCGCCGTCATTCTTTCCAAGCTCCAGCAAGTCTTTCCCGATCGCGGAATCACCGCGATAGCGCAGGAAAATGTCGGACCACAGATCGGGCGGGAGTTCGCCAAAAAGGCCGCGCTCGCTCTCGGCCTCGGCATGATCGGCATTCTCATTTATGTCACATTTCGGTTCGAGTTCTCCTTCGCGCTGGGGGCGGTGGTTGCGCTTTTCCACGATGTGGTCATCACCTTGGGCGTATTTTCGCTTATCGGGGGCGAACTTTCGCTGGTCATGGTCGGAGCTGTCCTCACGATTGCCGGTTATTCGATCAACGACACCATCGTGGTGTTCGACCGCATTCGCGAAGGCCTCAAGCATGGGGAACGAGGTTCCATCCAGTCCCTGATGAACACCTCGATCAACGAGACATTGGGCCGCACGCTCCTGACCGGCGGCACGACCCTGCTCTCCGTCGCGGCCCTTTATTTCTTCGGCGGTGCGGTGCTTCGCGATTTCTCCTTCGCCATCCTGGTGGGCATACTGGTCGGAACCTATTCCTCGATCTACATCGCCTCGCCGATCGTTCTCTGGTGGTCCAAACTGCGCGGCAAGAGCGTCCGACGCGAAGTCCTGGAGGCCGAAGCGATCAACCGGGCGTGAGGCGACCGCCGAGGTTTTTGCGACGCCCGGCCATTCCAGAAAAAAA
>DASTFP010000041.1:0-4978 GCA_035719865.1 Terrimicrobiaceae bacterium
CGCCGGCCGGCCCATTCGGCAAGACGCTCGCGGAAAATCTTCGCGTTGTGCCGAATGTCGACCGGAAACCCTTCGTGAAAAAGGATCGTCTCGATGTTGTGCGTGAGTGCGCATTTTGCACCGAGATCGAGCAGTTCGCGCCTGATTCTTGCTCGATCGCTGGCGCCGTCCCTTTCCACCTCGACGCACAGTGCCGGGATGAGGTTGGGGGCCATGCCCACCCCGACGAGTGCGGTCCTGCGAACGCGCGGGTGCTGGTTGAAGACCCCCTCACAGGCAACGCTGAAAAGAGTCTCGGACGGGGTCTTCACACGGTGTGACTTGCGGCCGCAGAACCAAACCCGGCCCTGTTCGTCAATCGATCCCACATCTCCGGTGCGATGGCCGACTTCGCCCTCCGCGGAAAGGATCTTGGCCAGCTTCGTTGCTTCCGGGCGATTCCAATATTGCTTCGAGACATTCGGGCCCCAGACCACCAACTCCCCGACAGCATTCAGCGGCAAGCGCAAGGAATCGGACCATTGCTCGATGGGTGAGTCCGTGATTTGAATGACCTCGAGCTTGATCTGGGGGAGCGGTCGCCCGACACACACTCCGCGTCCTCTGGCGGTGTCCTCACGGGTGCCCGCCCTGAGCTCCCGCAAAGAGATCGAGCAAATCGGGAGGGCTTCGGTAGCCCCGTAGGGGGTGTGGATTTCCGCATCGGGTTCCAGGAGCTGAGCGAAGCGCTCCAGCACTCGGCCGGAAACAGGAGCTCCCGCCGAGAGGACCCGTTTCAAGGTAGGCAGTCTTACCCCGCGTTCCACGCCCCATCGGCTAACTCTGTCGAGGAGCGCAGGTGATCCAAAGGCGTGGGTAACCTTTTCCGAGAGTACCGGCTCGATGATTCGCGGCGGATAGACCAAGCCGGGGCGGGTAAAGTCCATCCGCGGGATCACCCCGGTCGCTTGCCAGACGGGGTCGAAAAAGGCAAAGAGCGGGAAGGTCGCCAGATCTCGCTCTCCGGGCCGGATCCCGAAGTGGTCCCGCAACAAGAGGGCCTGGGCAACGAGGTTTTGGTGGCTGTACATGGCGCCTTTGGGCGGCCCCGTGCTTCCCGAAGTGAATGCGATCGCGGCGAGTGCATCGGGCTGGGGTGGTGGAGAGGGTCCCGGTTGCGCATTCGCGCCAGCCTTCATCACATCGGTATATGTTACGCCACCCCAGAACCACCGGCCGCCCACGGTCACGAGCGCGCGAACGGAGTCCCTTGCCCAGCCAAACAGAACGCGGGCAGCATGCGCCACCGACACACCGACAAAGGCGCTGGGCGCCGCCTCCGCGAGACAACGCGCAAGATGGACGCGACCGATGCCTGGGTCTATGAGAACCGGAACGGCTCCCCGGCGAAAAAGCCCGAAGGTAAGCACGAAGAGCTGCGGACTTGGCCGGACCAGCAGCGCGACACGGTCACCCTGGCCGATGCCCAGAGATGCCAACCCCCGCGCGCAGATGTCGCTTAGCCGGTCGAGCTCTTCGTATCGAATCGCCTGATTGCCAAAAATGTAAGCGGGTTGCGCTGGGCGATCTACTGCAGCGGCGCGCAAGAAGGCGGATAGATCGCTTTCCCGCCATTTGGCCGCGGCGCTCATACTCGCGTCCCCACCGAGTGAGCGACGAGAAACGAGCGAACCAGGGGAACGATGCGATCGCCCGCGTCTTCGAGCACGTAGTGACCGGCATCGGGGAAGCGGTGGACGTCCGCCGACGGGAACCGCTGCATCCACTCATCAAGAAAGTGACGGTCGAAGACGAAGTCGCGCTCACCCCAGCAAATCATCATGGGCCGTGAACGCAACGACTCCAAGCCCTCCGCGGTTTCTCTTACCACCGCAAACGACCGATCCGCCGGGCCCAAGGGGATATCCTGCACGAAGCGGAGCGTCGCGATGCGATTGGCCCAGCTATCGTACGGGGCCGTGTAGGCGCGCCGAATCTCGGCCCGGAGTCGATGCCGAGGCGCGAGATGACTCGCTGCCACTGAGAAAAGGTTGAAGCGGCGCACGCAAAACGCGCCCAAGGCGGTATCGCGACAGAGACGGATGGAGAGGGGCAACCGGGTCGACGCCGGGATGGGAAACGCCGCTGTGTTGAGGATAACGAGACGTTCCACCCGCTCCGGGTGACGCACGGCCCAAGCCAAGCCAATGAGCCCTCCCCAGTCGTGGACGACAAGGGTAACGTCACGAGTCACGCCAATGCTCTCGAGCAAGTCGCTCAGGTCGCGCACCCGCCGATCGAGCGTGTAGGCATACCGGGTGTCGTCAGGCTTGTCGGAGAGACCGCACCCGATGTGGTCGGGCGCGATGACTCGATAGGCGCCGCGCAAACCGGCGATGAGGGTTCGGTACATGAACGACCAGGTCGGGTTGCCATGCAACATTACCACCGGCGCGCCGAACCCTTCGTCAACGTAGTGTTGACGCAATCCTGAGTGATTATGAAAGCGGTTCTCGAACGGAAAGAGGTGACGAATGGGCTCGAGTCGCATAGACATTCGGCGCGCTAGTATCGAAAGGCGCAAAACGCCGAAGTCACGCCCGCGCTGCCCATCGTGAGCAGCACCTGCATACCCCGCTTTAGCCGTCCCTCTGCCTCGGCAATGGAGATATTGAGCGGCAATGATGCGGAAACCGTATTGCCGAAGCGTGAGTGTGTGGTGAAGACAATGCCCGGGTCGATATTCAAGAGCTTTGTGACCATGCGCGTCGTCGGCAGGCTCACCTCATGACCGAGGAAAAGGTCGTAGGTGCGTTCACGCAATTCGGGTGTTTCGCTGAAGTGGGAACCCAGCATCGAGGTCGCAACGGCCAGCAACTCCCGCGGGGCGGTGTAGAAAGACATCGGCTTGCACCGGTCGGTAACATTGCAGGAAACAAAGTCGTCGGCGTGGGGAAGCGGAATGTGGCATAGATGCCACTTATCGCCCGAAGTTCTAAAACTGAGGGCGAAATCGTCGTGCTCGGGTTCAGCCACAAGAAGCGTGGCGGTTGCCGCTTCGCCGATGGTGAAGGCGGAAAAAGAGTACTCGAGATCCTCCATGCGCTCAATTTCGAAATTGGCGTATTCGCGGAAGTTCAGCTCGCAGTTGAGAATCATCACCGTGCGATAGGTGCCAGCGGTGATGAGCGCCTTGGCGAGCTGAAGACTCCGAATCCACGAAGCGCAGGCATCGAGCACATCGAAGCAGGTCGCGCGACTGAGCCCCAGTTCCGCCTGAAAAATGTTGGCCATTGCCGGCTCGAGCCAGCCACGGCCGACACCCGCATAGATTAGGAGGTCTATGTCTGTCGCCGGCACTCCGCTTCGCTCCAGCGCGAGTTGACCCGCGCGCATTCCGACTGTGAAGGCCTTCTCGCCCTCCGCGCGGTGATAACGAACTTCCGTTCCCGCGACGCGAAAAGAAAGCTGCATGCGCTGCCGGAGTTCTTTGAGCTGAGCCTCCGAGAACCTTGCCCGATTGCGATCGACAACCTCGTCAATGAGATCCCCGTTCGTAACTTTCTTGCTCGGGAGGGCGTGGGCGACGTGCAGGATTTTCATTCGTTAGGCGGTATGCGTGCGGCAGAAACGGAAAGCCATGGTAATCGGTTGGGGTTAAGCCAACAACAGCTGAAATATCGGACCATGAGCGACAAGAGACATAGCATAGGAAGACAAGAGATCAAAGATATGATGCCCCGAGGTGGGATCTGCAGCGGGCAAGCCAACAGAGATTCAAGGCGACAGACAGGAGCGTTATGACGTTCAAAAGGTGCTCGGATCGACGAGTCAACCCAGCCGAACTCTTAGTCCGCGTCAGAGGGTCGGCCCTTCATTTCGCGCCGGGAGGCCTCACGAAAATCCGCGAAACGCTGCGGCCTATCGGCCTTGACCTCCCAGTCGCTCTTCTACCATCATTCGCTAATGGAAGGCTCTGTTCGGCTCGATCGAGCGCAAACGCATCAGGTCTGTTGCCCCGAAATGCCCCCGCGCTATGAGGGGCCGGCAATCTTTACCGGGTTGCCAACCGGCATGTTCTGGTTTACCTAACACGAGCCAATCGCCGTCGAGATGCGTAACGATATCCGCAAATCTTTGTAAATGAGAGTAGAACGCTCCTGATGTTCACTGCAACGACGCTCACCGAGCTCATCGAGGCCAATCGCAACGCTCCGCGCACCATCACGTATGTGGAAGGCGAGCGGAATGAACGCACAGTCACGTTCGCAGAGTTGCACGAGCGCGCCTTGGGTATCCTGCATGAATTGCAGGTCCTTGGCGCAAAGCCCGGGGACAAGCTGATCCTGTTCCTCGCTGACAACGAACATTTCATTGACGCGTTCTGGGGCGCCATTCTGGGCGGTATAATTCCCGTTCCTGTTGCGCCCGGCATCAGCGACGAGCACCGCCGGAAGCTCCTGCGCATCGCCCGCAAGCTCGGCAAACCCTTTATTTACACGGATCGCCGCTCGCTTGAGCGCGTGGAAGCCTTCGCCGCGCAAGCAAGAGATGAAGCGGTCGTTGCGGACTTGCTGAGAAGCCGAATGTTTCTGGTCGATGAACTTGACATCTCAGGTGCGGGCAATATCTACCGCGCCCGGCCTGACGATGTGGCGTTGATCCAGTTTTCATCCGGCTCGACGAGCGAGCCCAAGGGCGTCGTGCTCACCCATCGAAACATCATCTCGAACGGGCTCGGCGTCACCGAGCGAGCCGGGTTCAGCGAGGAGGATGTCAGTCTGTCTTGGATGCCTCTCACCCACGACATGGGGCTGATCGGGTTTCATATCTACATGTTCGCGAACCGCCTGCAGGTGAACTTGATGTCCACGGAGCTCTTCATTCGGCGCCCGCTGCTGTGGCTCACCTTGGCAGCGCGGAAGCGCGCGACGATCTTGTGCTCGCCGAACTTTGGCTACCGGCATTTTCTGAAGGTGCTCGACGACCGTCCGATCGA
>DASTFP010000042.1:0-2805 GCA_035719865.1 Terrimicrobiaceae bacterium
GTCCCGAGACCCGTTTCGGAACGATCTATCAGGCCCTGCGCAATCCCCACCTGGACGAACTCATCAATCGGGACCGTCGCAAAGGCGTTGAGACTTTTGATCGAAAGAAGGGATTCCAAGCCGCCATCGCGCTCTTGCGCAGGCCGGGGTCAACGGCGGTGCTGGTGGACCAAAGTGCCGGCCACGGAGGCATCTGGATGCCCTTCTTCAACCGCTTATGCTCGACATCTTCTCTGGCCGCCACCCTGGCGATCCGCACGAACTCGGCGGTCGTGCCCGCCGCCATCTTCACATCCGGCTTCGCCCGTTGGCGCATCGTCTACTACGAGGAAATCCCCTACGATCGAAGCAACCCTGAGCAACTTACCTCGGATATCAATGCAGTTCTCGAGCGCCAGATCCGCCAATCACCCCCCGATTGGTTCTGGGTCCACAACCGTTGGAAGACGCCGTGGCCGCATCTCCTCACCGCCAGGCAAAAACGCGGTATCTACCTGCCACCCGGCACCGATCCCGCGAAACTCCATCCATTTCGTTTCGTCATCCGCTCGCCCAATTGGCTCGGTGATGCCGTGATGAGCCTGCGCGCCGCGCGAGCATTCAAGCTCGGACGCCCCGACGCCCGGCTGGCCATCCTCACGCCTGCGAAACTAGCCGCCTTCTGGAATTCAGTCACCGAGGTTGACGAGATAATCTCCTTCGCACCGGGGGAGTCGGTATTCTCCATCGCCAGCAAACTGCGTGGACGCTTCGAGGCGGCGATCCTCTTCCCCAATTCGTTTCGCAGTGCGGCCGAGGCGTGGCTCGCAAGGATTCCGCGGCGAGTGGGATTCCGCGGGCATTTCCGATCGATGTTGCTCACTCAAATAATCGACGAACCCAAGAAAAAGGCGGCGGCGCGGCCAAAACACCACGCCGAACGGTATTGGCACATTGCCAGAAGCTGTGGCGCAGCGGAGCCACCTCCCGCCGGCAACGGACAATCACGCCAGACCGATCTTGTCGTGGGCGTCTGCCCGGGGGCTGAATACGGGTCGGCAAAACGCTGGCCGGTCGAGCGTTTTCGAAAGACCATGGAGCTCGTCTCGAAAGAGATCGCTTGTTCCTGGGTGATTCTCGGAATGGAAAACGACCGCAGTCTTGCCGCCGAAATTCTGCAGGGCTTCAACGGCAACGTGGAGGATCTCACCGGCAAGACTTCGCTCGAGGAACTGATCGCGCGGCTTCGATCGATGCGTGTCCTCCTTACGAACGACACGGGAACAATGCATCTCGCCGACTGTCTTGGGATTCCGCTCGTCGCGGTCTTTGGCTCCACCGAGCCGCGATTGACCGGTCCTCGCTCTCCGACAAGCACCGTCTTGCGCCGTCAGGTCGAATGCAGCCCCTGCTTTCTCCGTGAGTGTCCGCTCGATTTTCGTTGCATGCACGCCGTGGCACCCGAAGAGGCCGCGCAGGCAATTCTGGCGCTCATGGGGCCCCGCTGACGCGCGCCGCCGGATCAGGGCTCTTCAGTACCGTTTTCTCGCTCCATACGCGTTGTTGCGATCAACCATGAAGAGATTCGCTCCGCGGCGTTGAAGCACGAAGGTGTTATTCTCGCCATGTTTTGTCCATGGCCCTGCGGGAACATCACGCGCCTCGACGAACTTCCAATCGCAGACATCCTTGCCTCCCATTCCCAGATAGTCGCGCACGGCAGGCGAAACATCCAGACCCGCGCCCTGGTTCAGATTGGGACTCGGCCTTTGATTGCCGAACACATATTGCCAATGATCGGTCCGAAACGGACCGCAATCTTCCCATTGCGCATAGGCGATCCGATTTCCTCGTTTGATGGCAAGCCAGCGACCCTTGAGCACGGTCTTTCCCGGCCGTTCGAACGCCTGCTTGAACCACGGAATCGCTCTGCGGGCCTCAGGCTTGGTTGTCCCCCGCGTCACGTCGTTGTAGGGAAGCGCAACGTAAAAAGGATTCTGGCGCGGAACGAACTTGGCGGGAATGTAGTTTCTTCTCTGGGACGGCTCGGGGTTATCGAGGCCCCCGTAGTTCTGAGCCCACCGGACATCCCACGAACTCTTGTAATTCGGAACGGGATTTCTGGCCGTCGGACGCTCACCAACCCAGAACACTGTCGTCACGATCCCGCGCTTCCAAGGGTAACGGTTGAATCCGGAACGAAAGTTCGTGGGCGCGACCACTTGGGGTTCAAGTTTCAGCAATGCGTTTTCTCGCAGCCGCATGGCCGCCTTCTGAAAATCCGTGCTCGCTGAGATCGCCGACTGCGCCTCGGACGCCTTGAGAGTGGCAGTCACAAAGAATACTGCCAGTGTCAGTGAAGCGAGTTTCATGTGCGAATTGGATCGATGGGGACGTTCAGTATGGCGAATCCGAGAAGACCCCGCAACAGAAAACAGAAACCCTCAGGTCCTTCGCATGGTGGTGTCGCGAGCGAAACGCGCGTCGGCCTCGCGATAGTCGAGCGTGTAGTGCAAACCGCGACTCTCCCGGCGGCTGATGGCGCAATCCACGATGAGTGAGGCCACGGTCACAAGATTGCGAAGTTCCAGCAGTTCGGTCGAGACCTTGAAGTTCCAGTAAAATTCCTGGATCTCCGCGTGCAGATTCCGGAGCCGCGTGGCGGCTCGCTGCAGCCGCTTATCGGTCCGCACAATGCCAACGTAGTCCCACATCAGGCGCCGAATTTCGTCCCAGTTGTGGTAGATGACGACGAATTCATCCAGATCCTGGACGTGCCCCGGGCGCCACTCGGGAAGATCGAAATCGACGCGCGGTTTGCGATGG